>JAZQMI010000064.1:0-13212 GCA_045543375.1 Eubacteriales bacterium
ACCGGGCAGCCCGTCCGCAGGTGTGATACTGTCAAACAGGTCAAAGGGGCTGTTGGTCGGCAAGCAGGCAATATCGACCGTCTGCCCTTTTTTGGTAGGGTGGGCAAAGGTCAGCCGATACGACCAAAGACCGATGGGGCAACCGTGATCCCGCGCACCGTATTTGCCGTCGCCCACGAGCGGCATGCCGCGCGACGAAAACTGCACGCGGATCTGGTGCGTGCGCCCCGTGTGCAATCGGATCTGCACGAGCGAACGCTCGCCCTGTGCGGTATCCGTCACCGTTTCGAGCACGCGATAGGCCAGACTGGCTTTTTTCACGCCGCGGCGTTCGCTGCTGACGACAAAGCTCTTGCCTTTGGTGCTGTCCTTATACAGAAAATCCTGAAATATGCCCTCGTTTTCGGCAGGTCGGCCGTGCACGACGGCAAGGTATTGCTTGGTCACGCGGCGCTCGGCAACGGCGACCGACAGCCTCGCGGCCACGTCCTGACGCTTGGCAAAGACCATGACACCGCCCACGCCGCGATCCAGTCTGTGAACGAGCCCGACGTAGGGCTCTTTTTTGCCGCTTTTTTCGTCCAAATACGCGGCGAGCAACGACAGCATGTTCTCGCCCTCAGCGCTCACGTCGGGCTGCGAGAGCACGCCGACGGGCTTGACGCACACAACGAGGGCGTCGTCCTCGTAAAGAATGTCGATCATGCCTTGTCCTCCTCGCCCATCTCGCGCTCGATCAGCACGGGCAGCATGTGGCAAAGCCACTCTTGCGCCCGCGGCGTCAGCATGAGCGTGTGCGTCAGCGCACCCGTCCGCGGCGAAAGGCGCGGCTTGTCGTAAATACCCAGCTCCTCCGAACGGTCGTTGGCGCGCAGCACTCTCTTTTCGACGAACACACTCTCTACCCGTCCGTCCACGAGCCCCTCTCGCAACAGAAAATGATTGATCTGACGCGGCGTGACTGCTCGCAGCCCCGCATCGGTCGCAGCCAAGGTCAGCCGCTCATAAAAATCAGCGGCAACAACATCTTCCTCGGATACAAGCGCATCGATGGCACTCTCATCGGGAAAGAAATACGGCGTTTGGGTGTTTTCTTTTTCCAGCTCACGCTGAATATAAGCCGCCACAAAGGCAAAGCAACGGCGCAGCCTCGGCTCGTCCAGCACGCTGTCACCGTCCACCACCCGACCCGTCAGAGGGTCGCGCCCCCGGGCGAGCTGGTTCATATAATCTCTGGCACGTGCCAGAATTTGCTTTTCATCCGCCATGGATCGTCCTCCTTATTCACCCGACAGCACAATACCGCTCACGCGTCCGTCGCGCAGCGTAAAGGTCAGCACGCTGCCGCCGCGACGGTAGCAAAGGCGTGCGTCGCTTGCCTCGTCTGCCTTGCCGAGTGCCGCCGTGACCTCGGTCGCTGCGCTGCCGATATGCAGCCCCTGCGCCGTGCTGACGCCGTCGTCAGTATAGCTGACCGACGAAACGATCGCCGTCCCTTTGGCAGGCGCAAACACGTACAGCCGAAGCGAGGGGTAGGTGTACATTTTATCCGTGCCCTCACCGGCACAGCTCTCACTCTCGGACAACGTAAAATCCTCGCCGAGTGCCGCGAGCGCCTCGCTCTCGCTCATGCCGACCGTCAGCACCGTTCCGCGACATTCCAGCGACAGCGGCTGCTCGGGCGGTGCGACGGGCGCGCACGCGACGGCAACCAGGGCGGCGAGCAATACCGCGCAAAGACAACTCCATATTCTCACGGCTCGCTTCCCTCCCCTTTCATACGCTCATATCGCGCGATCTCCCGTTGCCAGACAGCGGCAAGCGTATCGTCCTCGCGCGTATCCGTCAACATGTAATTTTCTTTCAGTATCCGACCAAACCACACCGACAGCTTTTCTGCCCCCGACACGTTCAGGTGCAGCCCCGCGTCGTAGGTGTCGGTCGTCATATCCAGCCCGATGTTCTCAAAATCGTTCAAAAAATTGTAGTACGGCAGACCGTACTGCTCGGCAAGCGCCTGCGTCGCCGTTTCGTATTCGTCATGCCACGGGTAGCGCCACGAGTCGGTCGGTGCTTTGACGAGCACCAGCTCTACGCCCTTCTCGCGGCACAACGACACGATGCGGTCAAAATAGTCGAGCGCGAGTTCGCCAAAGGCGTGCTCGTCGGGCAGCAAAGCGCCCTCGCGGTCGGGCAGCCGACCCGCGGCACTCACCACGCCCGTTTGGACGAGATACCCTCTGAAGGACACGGGCTGCTGCTTTTCAAACAGTGCCGTCACGTCACGTAAGGTCAGCTCGGACCAACGATCGTGATACCGCAACAGCGGCAAGGCGTAGGAGAGTGCCGTCTCGCCCTCGGTCACCGAGGCATGCACGACCTCCCATTTGGTCCGTGTATGCGGCAGTGCGTCAAGTGCCATGCGGTTGTAGGCCTCGACGGTCGGCTCACCGTTCACAAGGCTGTACACGCCCAGCACCACGACGCGCGGGCTCGAACGCCGAAGCACCTCGCACAGCGCGGCATAAGAGTGGGACATAAGCTGTCCCGGTGTGCCGACCACGCGGCTCTCAATACCGTACTCCCGCCACAGCGTAACGGGCGAAAAACCTTCGTATATCTCGCAATCGCCAAGAAAAACGACTTCGTCGCGCGACACATCGCCCTCGATATAGTCGTACATCAAAAACGCCTCGGGGTTTGCCGCTCTGTCGTGAGGAACGAGCAAGAGCTGCGCGACGGCAAACAGCACCGCGCTCAGGCAAAAAAACAACGCAAGGCTCACAGCGGCACGCGTTTTCTTTTTCATGGCTCATTCCTCCTTTCTTGTGTTAAAATTGACCGTAGATAAAGTCGGTCGCGTCGTATCCCACGCCGTAGCGTCCGAAGATCAGCACGGCGACCACACCGAGCGCGCAAACGATGGCGCACAGCACGGGACGCGCGGCAAGGCGGGCGCGAAGCGGCAAGGCTTTTGCCTCCCCCACGCGCGGCGTCATGCGGCTGACCGCCCACATCAATGCGGTGCCAAGTCCGAGCAGCACCCATTGTGCGCCATTCAGACCGAGTGCCGACCAGAACGATCGCTCAAACAGTTTGGTTACGTCGGCCGTGAACATTCTCGCCCACAGCGACAGCGTGACAGAAGCGTGCCCGTTGAGATCAAGCGTGCGCAAAAGTCCCGTCAACAGCAGCGTGCCCGCGCAAAGCGCGGCGTGCCACGGGCGCGACGAGGCGATCCTCTCGGTGCGTCTGCCAAGGCGTTCACGCAACGGACGCAGCTCGCGCGACAGCAGCACAATCGCACCGTTGAGCAGTCCCCAAACGATAAAATTCCACGACGCACCGTGCCAAAGGCCCGTCAAAAGCCAAGTGATCAGCATAGCGGTATACAGCGGCACGCGGCGGGCAATCGCCTCACCCACGTAGCGCCGCGCGAGTGCGGTCGTGCGCGTCACGGGGCGGCTGACCGACACGGGATAAAACACGTAATCGGTGAAAAAACGACCGAGCGAGCGGTGCCATCTGCGCCAATACTCGCCAAGTGAGGACGCGGCAAAGGGTGCGTCAAAGTTTTCAAACAGCGTAACACCGAGCGCGTGCGAAATGCCCAGCGAAATATCCATACCGCCCGTAAAATCGGCGTAGATCTGCAAGGTATACACCACGATCAGCACGATCATGCCTGCGCCGCTCAACGTCTGCTGCTCGGTGAGTATCGCCGCCGTCGCAACGGCGGCCGTATCGGCAATCACCAATTTTTTAACGCAGCCCCACAGCGCGCGCACCGCGCCCTCGGTCACACGCTGACCGTCAAAGACGTGCGGCGCAGCAAGCTGCGGTGCAAGCTCGCCATAGCGGCTGATGGGACCCTGCCAAAGCTGCGGAAAATAAAAGATAAAAAGCGCAAAGCACCCGAAATTCCGCTCGCAAGTGATCTGCTCACGCGCGACGTCGAACAGGTAGCCGATGGCGCTGAGCGTCACAAAGGACAGCCCCATTGGCAGCGTCCAGCCCACAAGTCCCAGTCGCGCAGGCAAGGAGAGCTTAAAAGCGAGCAGAACGATCGCATCAAAGCAGACGCCGACGGTCAGCCAAGCGCGCACGCGTCGCTGCTCTCGGGCACGGTAAGCTTTTCGCTGTGTCTTATCCCACGAGCCGTCGGCACGGCGTACTGCCAGCGTGTTGTTCTGGCGCGTCAAGACGCGGCCGATCAGCCGTCCTGCGGTATAGGTCGCGCCGGTCAAGAGAGCAAGGACGAGCAACGCCCGCCACCCCGCAAAGGCGTAGAAGACAAGGCTGCCAATGAGCAAAATCTTGCCTTGCCAACGCTTGGGGCAGACAAAATATAGGGGCACGAGCACCGCCAAAAGCAGCAAAAATGAAAATGACAGTTGCACGGTGCTCGCCTCCCTTCTTCCTATCGAAATCAATCAAATATCATCCAGCCTTCTCACCATCTCACACATAGCCTCGACCGAATTGAAGCGGTCGGGCAGTATCTCGGTGGCCGGAATTCGGATATCAAACGCGGCGTTCAGCTCGGTCACGAGCGTGACAATATCCAGCGAGTCGAGTACGCCGTCGTCCACAAGCGACGTGCTATGCTCGACGTCCGCCTCGGGGTGCATCTTGTTGAGTATTTTAATAATCTTTTGTTCCATCGTTCAATCCTCCCACGCCACGGCGCAAAGCGCGCGGCGGTCGATCTTTCCGTTGTCGGTATGCGGCAGCGCAGCAATGTGGCGCGCGGCGCGCGGCAGCATATAGCGCGGCAGATGGTCGCGCAGCGTTGACGTGACGGCGTCCTCGGTTGCCGTGCCCGTATAAAACAGCACGATGTCGGCGTCGCTTTGCCGCACGGCGCACGCCGCGCCCGTGACGCTCCCGCAACGCATGGCGGCCGCCTCGATCTCGCCGATCTCAATGCGGTGTCCCATGCGCTTGATCTGTCCGTCACGGCGACCGACGAACAAAAGCTCGCCTCGCTCGTTGTAATAAGCGGCATCACCCGTGCGGTAGACGCGGCGCACCACGCCGTCCTCGCAGGGCAGGCGGACGAACACCTCGTTCGTTCGCGCTTCGTCGCGGTCGTAACCCAGCGTCAGGCAATCACCGTACAAACAGATCTCACCCTGCTCGCTGCACTTGCCCGATGCGGGCGTGACGCACGCGCCGTCCTCACCGAGCAAAAACAGACCCGTATTCTCAAACGGACGACCGATGGGGATCCTCTCACCGTCCGCAACATCGCGATCCACTTTAAAATAGCACGACATGCCCGTCGCCTCGGTCGGTCCGTAAAGCTGCCAGAATTGCGCGTCGGGCACGGCCCTTCTCCATGCGCGAAAATGCGGGATGGGAAACACCTCGCTGCCGAAAACGACGCGCGTAAGCGTCGTGGGCGGAGCGACCTCAAGTGCGCCCAGCGCCGCCACGGCGGACAATGCCGAGGACACCCAACAAATGGTGTTAACGTTGTTTTCGCGCAGAAATTCCAGCAGCGGCAGCGGAAATGAAAACAGCCGACGCGGTACGAGTACGGTCGTCGCGCCGCATTTGAGCGTGGTCAGAAGCTCCTTGAACGGCGCGTCGAAATACAGCGGCGACTGACAGCCGAACACACAGCTCTCGTCAAGGCCAAGCGCATCCGTCAGCGCCTCGGCGTAGTCGATGACGGCGCGGTGGCAGCCCACCACGCCCTTGGGGGAGCCCGTCGAGCCCGACGTAAAAATGATGTACGTGGCGTCCTCGGCCGTCTGTGCTGCTCGCACGGCGTCAAGCACCCGCGCGTCCGGCGCGCTGCCAAGCAGCTCGTCGGCAAGACACCCTTGTACGGGCAAGGTCTGCGCCGTCGCGCGGTTTTTGTCGTCAAATATGATGAGCGACACCTCGGAATGCGCCACAATATGCGCCATTCTCGCGTGCGGCATGGCGGTGTCAAGCGGCACGTAGACCGCGCCCGCATACACCGCGCCCAGCATGAGTGCGACCGCGCTCGGGTGACGTTCGGTCAGCATCGCCACGCGCTTGCCCGTCATGCCCATGCAGCACAGCGCCGAGCCGACGCGACGAGAGGCATCAAGCAGCTCGGCAAAGGTCAACGCCTCGCCGTCTTTACCGTCCGTGAGCGCGACCTTGTCGGGCAATCGGGCGGCAGTATGCTCCAGATATTGCAATACGTTTTTCATACCATCATTGCCCCTCTCCGCCCAAGGTGTTCAAAATTTCAACCGCCGTTGCGGGATAGGCGGTGCGATCGTAATCGTAAAAGCCGGAACGCGCGGCATTATAGGCGTCAAGCTGGGCATCGGTAAACAAGCAGCCGTCGTGCACGCCGTAGGACGCATCCAACTCGGTCGGGTCAAAATGATACCAACGCGGCGAGTGCCCCGTATCGTCCAGATCGACCATCAGCCAAAAGTGCGTCTGCTCGCCCGCCTTGTGAATGCGCTCAATTTCAAGGCAGGATACGCCTGCACGCTCAAGCAGCACTTTCGCCAAAGCAAAATAGGAAAAACAATCGCCGCGCCCCTGCTCAAGTGCCGTAAGTGCGGCACGCCCTGCGTGCGCATGATCCGAGATGGGAAAATAGGACAGCGTATCCTGCACGTAGGCGTAAACGGCGCGGCATAGCTGCTCGCGGTCGGTCACGCCCTGCGCGATGCGGGCAAGAATTTCGTCGCACGCCGCTTCGAGCTCGTCCTTGTCCAAAGGCTCGCTGTAAACGGTCACGATGGCCGTCTGCTCGGTCGCGTTGCCGATGGCATCGACCGCCCGATAGGTGACCGAATACATGCCTGCGCGGCTCGTGTCAAGTGTCGAAGCATCGACGCTCAACGTGACCTCGCCAAAGCAATCGTCCATCGCGTACACGCCCTCGCGCAGCACGGCACCGTCACCTGCGACCATCGAAAGCGGGCGCACGCCAAACAGCTCGGGGGACGTGGTATCGGCAACTACCGTAAAGTTGACCGTCCGCTCGTTGGTGCGACCGCGTGCATCGGTCAGGACAAGCCTTGCCTGCCCTTGCCCAAGCGCGGAAAAATCGGCAGCATCTGCAAAATCCACCACGATGCCTTGCTCGGCGCAAGCACTACGTGCCTCGTCGGTCAAAAAATCGGAAGCCGACGGCTGTGCGCCGCCGATGGCTACGCAAAGCGATCTCACCTCGATCATATCAAACGGCTTGTCCGTGCAGGCGCAAAAAACAAAAAGAGCGAGCAAAATCGCAAGACATACGCACACAGCACACGCCCTTCGCATTTTGCATCCCTCCTTACCGTCGTTACTGCAAACAGTATACCATCTTGCACGCTTTTTGTCAACGAAAAAACAAAAGAGGATGCAGACAATTTCTGCATCCTCTTACTGTCGGACAATGATCAGTCGGCGTAAACGCTGACCTGCTTCTTGTCCTTGGTCTTCTGCTCAAACTTGACCTTACCGTCGATCAGAGCGAACAGCGTGTCATCCGAACCGATACCGACGTTCTTGCCGGGGTGGATGGCAGTGCCTCTCTGACGAACGATGATGTTGCCGGCGATGACCTTCTGACCGTCAGCCTTCTTCACGCCAAGGCGCTTGGATTCGCTGTCACGGCCGTTCTTGGTAGAACCGACACCTTTCTTGTGAGCAAAGAACTGCAAACTGAGCTTCAACATCATTCTTACCTCCCAATTTCAATGGTTACTCCCGAGTGGGAGCGGGTGTGTACGATCACTTTATTCAAAGGGCTTCTCGCAGAGCTCGACCTCAAGATAGTCGAAATACTCCTCGGTCAGGTCCTTGATCTGCTGATAGTAGCCGTGGAACAGACCCGAGATCGCGTAGCTCTTGCGCTCGTCCTCCTCGTATTCGGGGAGAGCCGCGCGGCAGCGAACCGAAATGTCCGTCGTTTCCTCATCGATGTTGTAATCAAGATCGGTGGCATAGGAAACGAGCACGGTGTTGATGATCAGCATGGTCATGGCGCTGATGGCGGAGCAGAGGATATCCTCGCCGGACTCACCAAAGCCGGTGTGTCCGTGCTCCTCAAAGCCGTAAAAATGACCGTCTGTGTGGAAAAACACGATTTTTGTCATGTGCGTGACAGAAGCTTACGCCTCGATCTTGGTGATCTGCACCTTGGTGTAGGGCTGGCGATGACCGATCTTCTTCTTCTCGTTCTTCTTCGCCTTGTACTTCAGAACATAGATCTTCTTGTTCTTACCCTGCTTGAGAACCTTGGCAGTTACCTTGGCACCTGCGACAACGGGAGTTCCGACCGTGAAGCCGTTATCACCCGACAGAGCGACGACCTGATCGAAAACGATCTCATCTCCCTCTGCGACGTTGAGCTTTTCGACAAAAATGATGTCCTGCTCGATGACCTTGTACTGCTTTCCGCCGGTTTCGATGATTGCAAACACGAAAAGCACCTCTCTTTCACATAAGTCTCGCTAAGGACGGGGGCAACGACGTGCGCTACACTTTGCCCGCCCATTATGCGGCAGTATATTGTAGCACAATGCAGCCCCCTTGTCAAGCGTTTTTTTCATTTTTCCGGAAATATTTTTCATAATGGTTGATTTTTGCACCGCCGTGTGCTATAATACCCTCGCACGCCCTCATAGTTAAATGGATATAAGAACCTGCCCTTCGGGCAGAACCTTGTTACTCGCTTCGCTCGTAATAACAAGCCCCAAACATACGCCTGCATAGTTAAATGGATATAACAACCCCCTCCTAAGGGGTAGTTACAGGTTCGATTCCTGTTGCGGGTGCCAAAAACAGGCTGTACCTTTGGGTGCAGCCTGTTTTTGCTATCGCAATGGGTTACATCGAATCTGTTCGCAAATCGCAAACACACATAAGGGTTCTCGCCACACAAAACGCGATTTGCTGATTTCGCCGCATGGCGAAATCGTGGTTCTGATTCCTGTTGCGCCTACCAAAAACAGCCTTGCGCCGTACGCAAGGCTGTTTTCCTTTTATTTCTCATTTTCCAATTGATACGGCAAGCTCGCGCGCAGCTGAAGCAGCACACCGGTGGGAGCGCGCAGGGCGTAGAAAGCGGAGGGTGAGGTGGTGGGCGTCATGGGGCACAGGCAAACGGTCACCGCATCCTTGGATCGTTTGACCTCGAACAGCATGCCGTAGCGCTCGGCCAAGCGGCTGCACTCCTGCCACTCGTTTGGCAGCGTTTTGCGGTTGCTCGTGGTCAGTTTGACCATAGGCAACAGTCTTTCGTTGTCCATGACGACACGCATAGCGTCCGGCGAGGAGGCAAACGAGCGGCAAAGCCCTGCGTAAAAGCAAAGCAGCATCCACGCCGCGTGCGAGGGGTGGTACGTGCCCTCAAAGGGATACGGGACGGGAAAAGCGTCGGCGATCATGTCCGCCTCGCTCTTGCCGAGCAGCGAAAACATAGCTCGTCCCGTGTTCAACAGATGTCGGGAAAGATCGCGCCGATCGTCGATGGACACGCCCGCGTCGCGGGTCAAGCCCATGGCGGTAAAATAGTGCCAGCGGCCAAGCAACCGTTCGATGAACAGATACGTCGCTTCGTCCGTTTGGCGCAAGGCGGCGTTTCCCATCTCGCGTATCTGATCGTCCAGCTCGACACGACCTGCAAAAGAATAGCACAGCGTTCTTGCCATACTGCTCGCGCCGATGGTGGGAATGACGGCGATGCCCTCGCCGTCCGCAAGCCCCGGCACACCGCAGACCAGCATAACACGGTCGCGGTCGGGGAGAGCCAGCGCGAGTGTGCCGCCGCCGAGTGCGTGCAGATGCCGCTCGGCACGGGCGGTCTTTTGCTCGTCGCCGATCAGGGCGGCAAGCGTTTTGTCGGTGCTTTTCTCACGGCAAATCGACGACACGATATGAGTGCCGCGCACCAGATATAATTCGTAATTGTCCGTCACGGCGGGCAGCTCGTCCGTCGCGACCGACGGCACGCGTCCTGCGAGCATGATCTGCTGCACGGCGGTGCGAAAAGCGTCGTGTAATTCGGAAGATAACATAATCAGTAGATTTCCTGCTCCAATGCGTCAAACTCGGGCGTTGAGAAGAATTCACCCAGTGTCATGCCCAAGCCATCACAAAACTTTTTCACAGTGAGCAAAGAAATGTCGTGTCGATCCTTGCGCATCATGCTATATGCGGTAGACGCCGAAACGCCCGATATATTGGCCAAATTATTGATACAAATATTTCTCTCTGCACAGATTTGTGCAAATCTGCGTGCCGTAGCTTCCTTCACGCCCACGATGCGGTTACCTCTTTTCAATGAGATCAAAGCACGTTGTGCTCCGTCATTGCTATTGTAACCAAATTTACGCAGGTGCGTATGTGCGCGTGCGCAAAACGTATTGTAGGGCAGGACATGTAAATGAAGGGGGAAACCCCACTTGTGGTTTCCCCCCTCTGTCGGGGCTCGCCCCGACATTCACCCCCTTTCGGGCTCTTGAGAAGTATAAAAAATTCCGCGCTCTACGGAGCGCAGGCAGGGCCTTGCCCCTGCACCCCACCGCTTTTTGAAAAAAGCGGACAAAAACTTTTCAAAATGGGTGCGGCTGATAGGTTTGAGTTAGGTGAGTAAACAAAATCCTTGAAAGATGGGCATGCCGCGTTCGATTTTCGTCTAAAATAAGGCTATATCGTAAATTTTCTAAAAACTCTGCGCCGACGCTCTTGACACGGTAGTTTCTTCCTTTTATAATTGGGGCGTAGATTTTTGATTTCTGTTTGACGTTGGAAAGGAGAAAATTTTATGCTTCAACTCAAGGGCATCGTCAAGACCTACGCCACGGGCGGCGGTGAGGACGATACCGTTCACGCGCTGCGCGGCGTTGATCTTGCCTTCCGTGACAGCGAATTCGTTGCCGTGCTCGGTCCGTCGGGCTGCGGCAAGACGACGCTGCTCAACATTCTCGGCGGTCTGGATCGTTACAGCAAAGGCGATCTGGTCATCAACGGTCGCTCGACCAAAGAATACACCGACGGTGACTGGGACACCTATCGCAATCACTCGGTCGGCTTCGTCTTCCAAAGCTACAACCTCATTCCTCACCAGAGCGTGCTGGCCAACGTTGAACTGGCGCTGACGCTGTCGGGCGTATCGCGCGCCGAGCGTCGCCGCCGCGCCACCGAAGCACTCCAGAAGGTGGGACTTGGTGATCAACTGCACAAGCGTCCCAACCAGATGTCAGGCGGTCAGATGCAAAGAGTTGCCATTGCCAGAGCACTGGTCAACGACCCCGACATTCTGCTCGCCGACGAGCCGACGGGTGCGCTGGATACGGTGACGAGTGTGCAGATCATGGAGATCCTCAAGGAGATCTCGCACGACAAGCTCATCCTCATGGTCACACACAACCCCGAGCTGGCAGAGACGTACGCCAACCGCATCGTGCGACTGGTTGACGGTCAGGTCGTGGGCGATACGCAGCCCTACACAGCCGAGGAGGCTGAGCGCGACGCGCAGGCCAAGCGCGAGGCGCAAAAGCCCGTCACCAAAAAGAAGCGCAAAAAGGACGACGGCACGGGTAAGGGCAAGAGATCGATGTCGTTTGGCACGGCGCTCTCGTTATCCTTTCAGAACCTGATGACCAAAAAAGCACGAACCTTTATGACCTCGTTCGCCGGCAGCATCGGCATCATCGGCATTGCGCTGATCTTAGCACTGTCCAACGGTGTCAACATGTTCATCGCCACGGTGCAGGAGGACACGCTGTCCACCTATCCGCTGACCATTCAGCGTGAGACGCAGGACATGTCGGCCATGCTGGGCGCCATGACGGCCGTCGATGAAAGTCAGGACCACGCCGGCTCGGATCTGATCCACGTGGACGACTCGCTCGGCACCATGATGGCCGCCATGAGCGCGACCGTCAGCAACGATCTGGCCGCCTTCAAGGCCTACCTTGAGGAGCACGCCGACGAGCTCGACGAATATGTCAACGACATTCAGTACACCTACGACTTCGATCTGCAGGTGTTCACCGCAGACGGCAAGACGCAGATCAACCCCACCGCCATTTTTGATAACATGGGCAGCACGTTTGCCGGTGTGAGCGAGATGATGGAAATGTCGCCCATGGGCGGCATGGGCATCATGTCCGAAATGATCGACGCCCCCGAGCTGCTGGACGGACAGTACGAGGTCGTCGCGGGCGAGTGGCCCGACGCCAAGGACGAGTTGGTGCTCGTCATCAGCTCCAACAATCAGATCAGCAAGATGGCGCTGTATATGCTGGGTGTGCTCGATCAGGGCGAGCTTGAGGGCATCATGGAGTCCTTGATGACCAACGGCGAATACGACACGACGCCCATCGATCCCTTCACCTACGACGATTTTCTGAGCATGAGCTTCCGCCTGCTGAACACGTCCGAATTCTTCACAGAGAAGGAGGACGCATCCTACGAAGTCGACGGCACGACCTACCCCGTCTGGCGTGACGTGCGCGACGATGTGCTGCACTACGAGCAGGAAAGCTTTGTCAAGGAGCACGGCATCGAACTCAAGATCGCCGGTATCGTCCGCCCCCGCAAGGGCGTAGCTGCCACCTCGATCACGGGCGCGATCGGCTATACCAAGGAGCTGACCGACTATATTCTGGACGAGAACGCCAAGAGCGCGGTCATCACACAGCAAAAGGCAACGCCCGACTATAACGTGCTCACGGGTCTGAAATTTGAGCGTACCGTCTACACCAAGGACAACATCGACAAGCTCATCCGCACCATTCACGCCTCGACCATGGAGGCTCTTTACGCCTTTATGACCGAGCAACTGCACGGTATGTTCAGCGAAAATCCGCCCGTGAATGCCGAGAGCTTCGTGGGCTTTGCGGCCATGATGGACGAGGATCAGCTTCGCACGCTGATCTCGCAAATGCTGGACATTGCCAAGGCTGATCCGAGCAACGCCATGTCCATGAACATTCTGACCGCAGCGTTGACAAAAATGCTCGCTCTTCCCGACGTCAAAGTCACGGCGGACAATCTGGTGTCGCTGCTGCCCACCATGAGCATGGAGCACATCATGGTGGCCATCGTCGGCGTTCCGAAATCTGAGCAGGTGCCCATGGACATCAAGGGGCTTCAGGCTATGTGCGGTGAGGCGGCCATGGAGGGCATTTACACCTTCATGAACGAGCAATTGCTCACCATGGCGGTGGACGACTCCAACTTCACGACGCTCTTGCGCGTCATGGACGACGAGCA
>JAZQMI010000065.1:0-41984 GCA_045543375.1 Eubacteriales bacterium
AGCCACGCGGTCAGCACCCAGCGAGGGCTCGACAACGTAAGGAATGTAATGCTCGCCCGTCTCAGCATCGAAATAGGTCATATCCTTGCCGCTGTGCTCGGCGTGCTGACCGAGGTCGTAGTTGGTACGGTCGGCAATGCCCCACAGCTCGCCCCAGCCGAACGGGAACAGGAACTCGAAGTCGGTCGTTGCCTTGGAGTAGAAGGCAAGCTCCTCGGGATCGTGGTCACGCAGACGCAAATTCTCGTCCTTCATGCCAAGCTCGAGCAGCCACTTGTGGCAGTAGTCCTTCCAGTAAGCGAACCACTCCAGGTCGGTGTCGGGCTTGCAGAAGAACTCAAGCTCCATCTGCTCAAACTCACGGGTACGGAACACGAAGTTGCCGGGCGTGATCTCGTTACGGAACGACTTACCGATCTGCGCTACACCGAAGGGCAGCTTGCGGCGCGTCGAGCGAGCCACGGCAGGGAAGTTGACGAAAATACCCTGCGCCGTTTCGGGACGCAGATAGACGGTCGAGGTGCTGTCCTCGGTGACGCCGATGAACGTCTTGAACATCAGGTTAAATTTCTTGATATCGGTGAACTCGTGACCGCCGCAATCGGGGCAGCCGATGTTCTTCTCTTTAATGAAAGCGGCCATTTCCTCAAACGACCAAGCGGCGGGGTTGTCGTCCGTGCCGTGCTCAAAGGCGTATTCCTCGATCAGCTTGTCCGCACGGTGACGGGCGCGGCACTGCTTGCAGTCCATCAGAGGGTCGGAGAAGCCGCCCACGTGACCCGATGCAACCCAGGTCTGGGGGTTCATGATGATGGCACTGTCAAGGCCGACGTTGTATTTGCTCTCCTGGACAAATTTCTTCCACCAAGCCTTTTTGACGTTGTTCTTGAACTCAACGCCCAAAGGGCCGTAGTCCCAGGAGTTGGCAAGACCGCCGTAGATCTCCGAGCCGGGGAAGATGAAGCCGCGCGTTTTGCAAAGCGCGACGATCTTTTCCATCGTTTTTTCGCTGTTTTTCATCATAGTTACAGAACTCCTTTCATCAGCACCGCACGCCGGATGCGAGGGCACTATGTCCTTTGTTTGTACAACAAGATATTTTAACACGCTTTTGCACGTTTGTCAAGGGAATTATTGACATTCTTGTGCGCGCGTGTGCGCAAGAGGGGGGCGACAGCGCGTGCGGCGGGAGAAAAGCGTCGATTTTTCGGGTGAAATTTCTTTGAAAAAAGTGTGTAAATTCCTTGACAAGGATAGTTTGGTATGTTATAATAGGAAAAGAGATAACCACAACATACTGCGGTCATGTCCGCGGTAGTATACTAAGGATACATAAAAACGATAGCACGGAGGACGTAAAAACATGAAAAAGATTCTCTCACTTGCCCTTGCACTTCTGATCGTAGCGTCGACGGCGGCCATGACCGCCTGCGGCAATAAAAATAACGATGATCCCGAGACTCCCGGCACGCAGGATCCCGTGACCGATCCCTCGGTCGTGACCTTCACGAGCGTAGAGGAGCGCACCCGCGCCAAGGTGACGGTTGAGATCCGCATCGACCCCGCCATGGACGTTGACAACGTGATCGGCAGCTTGCGCGTGGGCGAGATCGTGACCCGCACGGGCATCTCGACCGACGGCACCTGGAGCCGCATTCACATGTCGCCTGCCGGCTTTGAGGAGGGTGACTATTACGTAGCTTCCAACTGCCTTGAGATCTACACCGGTCCCGAGCAGCCCGAGGACCCCGAGAACCCCGACGATCCCACCAATCCCGAAAATCCCGACGATCCTGCAAATCCCGATGATCCCACCGATCCCGAGCAGCCCGAGGATCCCGAAAATCCGGAAGACCCCGACACGCCCGACGAGCCCGAAACGCCTTCGTTTACGGCTGTTGAGGCATACACCTGGGCAAATCCCTTCGTCAACATGCGCGCACAAGCTGATCCCAAGGCGGCCGTTGTGACGACGCTTGGTTTCGGCACCAAGGTTCTGTGCGTAGCCAAGAGCGGTTCGTGGATCGAGGTCGTATACGGTGAGTATTCCGGCTTTGTCAAGGCAACCTATCTGACGCTTGTCAACCCCAACGCCAGCGATTTCACGGTTTATGCCGAGCCTAAGACCATGGTGGTCAACACCGAGGGCCTGACCGTTCGTTACTATCCGTTCAGCGTGGATGTCAACGATGATCTGATCACCAGCGAGGATTCTATCTTCGGTTATGTATCCAACGGCGACGAGGTCACCGTGACGGGTACGTCTGCCGACGGCAAGTGGGCAAGCATCCGTTGGATGGACGGTCGCACTTTCTACGTTTACGCCAAGTATCTGTCCGGCTTCACGGGCGGCACGACGCCCAGCAACCCCGGCACCCAGACGCCTGCCGTGACCTTTACGACCATTGCTCCTGCCATCATGTATCCCAAGACCTCCAACGTTCGCTATTACAGCGAGGCAGACGTTTTGACGGCTGCTGCAGGTACGCTTTCGATGAGCGATACGGTCAAGTGCATCGCTATGTCGAACGACGGCGTTTGGTTCAAGGTCAATCTGCAAGACAACGATACGCCCTATTATATCATGCAAAAGGATCTTCAGTCCAACGGCAAGTAATGAAATAAAAAAACGCACCGCTGCGGCGGTGCGTTTTTTTATTTCATTAGTTTAGAGAAGCGCTCGCGGTATTTGAAAATATACGCCGAGATGAGGCGGGTGAGCGCGAGGTCGGTCAAATTGAGCGTGAGATAGCCGCCAATCACGAGGGCTGCCGTGTACCACGGGGGCATGTTTTCCTCCACGCCTACGATGAAGTTTGAGCCAAACACCAGTGCAAGGTCAACTGCGATGAACAAGAACTGCTTGAGCAGTCGGCAGGGCAGCAAGGGCAATCGCTCCAGATAAGCCTTGAGAATGGGATAATAGCCGAAGACGAGATAGACGGCGGCGGGCGATTTGTTTGGCAGGAGCAGCAGCGAAAGAATGGCCGTGGACAGCCAGACGCCCCAGGGGTAGCCGCGTCCGTATTCAATGACGATGGGAACGAGCAAGAGCGACGCTATGAGTGGCGTGCAGAGGTCGAGCACGCCGATGAGCGAGCCGAGCCAGGACAGCGCGACGCCGAGCGCGGCAAGAATGGCGCAGACGGTCAGTCGCTTGGTTGCTTTTTTTCGTTCCGCGCGTGAGGAACGCTTTATATCAGCCATGGCGCACCTCTTAACAGCACGAGATCAGATCGCCGCCCATGCATTCGCAGCAGCAATCGGCGCAAAGCAGCGACGAGCAGATGTCGCATTCGGAGCAGCCACCGCCGCCCGACGTCGTGCGGTAACCGCCCGCTGCGGCTGCCGTTTGGTTGCGCAGACGGTTAGCGACCGTGCGGTATTCGGCGTTGTAGGGGTCAAGACGGCAGGCGCGATCGAGATGGTTTTGTGCGTCTACGATATGGCCGCGGCGCAGCAGCACACAGCCCATGAGAAAATGCCACTCGGCACCGCGCCCGTTTTCGGGCATGTTACGCAGCAGCGTCTGGGCGTCGTCAAGATTGCCGCTGTTGACGAAGGAACGGATGCGGGCGTAGTCAGCGGCGTAAGCACCGCCGCCGTTGTAGCTTCCGTAGCTTTGCTGTGAGTAGCCGTATGCGCCGCTACTGTCGCTCGACGTGCCGTTTTTGCGTTCGGCTTGGATCTGCTCGTAGGCAGCGTTGACCTCTTTCATTTTTTCGGTCGCCATGTCGGCAAGGTCGGTGTTGGCGTATTTGTCGGGGTGATATTTGCGCACCAGCTCGCGGTAGGCTTGCTTGATGGTTTCGTCGTCGTCATTCCGATTGACGCCGAGGATTTTATACGGATCGGTCATTTGCTTTGGCTCGCTTTCTTTTATCTTTATGGTCTTGCTCGCACGAGGGGAAAAGCACTTTGTGCGCCGTGGCGGGAAGGGCTGTTTTTAACATATGCTCAATGAGGGGCGACAATTCTTGTCCGCAGCGATCATTGTCGACGGTGACGAGATCCAGTGCGTCGGCAGCGTGCTGCAGTTCCAGCGCAAGTGCGTTGCTCAAATGCTCGCGTCGCTCGTCCGTTATGCCTTGCTCGCCGTATAAACGACGAAAAGCATTCGGGCGATCGCATCGGGCGTCTTCATCGTAATCGTCGATGGCGTCGATCATATACAGCCAGCGTCCGATGCGATGACCGACGTGACGGGCGATGCGTGCACGCTGCTCGTCAAGTCCGTGGGCAAACAGTACGGACAGTACCTCACCGAAGGCATCGGCCGGCTCGTCCACCGAGGGGAGCCCCTCTTTTTCAAGCTCTGACAAGCGGCGCATGGCGGGGGCGATGCTCTCGCCAAGCCCTGCATATTTTTTATTGGCACGTTTGAAAAAGCGGCGGAAGGAGGGCAGGGCAAGGGCGGCGCGCAGACGCTTGAGCCCGTGCTCGTCCGTCTTGTCGTCCAACAGCTTGTGATAGTTCAAAACGGCGGCGGCGCAGGCGACGTAATCGGTCACTTCTCCCGCCTCAAGCGAGGGACGGCGGCGCAACGGGTGCACCATGCAACGGCGCTGTTCAAAGCGGACGGCGCGTTCGGGTTGCTCGTCTATCGGATTGCCGTTGGCCAGTGCCAGTCGGACAAGCGCCAGAAAGACGAGATCGTAGCTGAGCGCCATGCGCGAGCATTGTCCGGTGCAACGCCCCATGGCGCGGCACAGTCCGCAATACACGCCGCGGTAATATTGATATTCCCTGAGCCTGAGCTCGGGCGGGTACGGACGAATGTAACCGAGCACCGTCGGACACCTCCTTTTCGCATGATTACCTATATGATAACCGAAAGGCTTGAATAAAGCAACCATAATTTGTGAATTTTCACGCACGAACGGAATTTTTTTTGCTTTGAAACCGGATTGACGGTCCGTGTATGGTGGAAAAATGTCGGGAACGGCGATGCAACGGTGCAGCTCACCGCTGCTTAAGACACCCTTTTATTGCGGAATTGGATACAAATTTAAAAAACGGTAAAAAATGTAATTTCATGGTATAAAGTGGAAGAAAACACGCCGAACGGACGACACACACCGTCAAAAGAAGAAAACAGAGCGAAAAAAAGAAATTTTTAATGTAGAAAAAAAGCGCTGATTTTTGTACAAAATGACCATGGTTATTTTTGCGAAATTCGTTGCGCTCGCAATTATAATAGTTTGAAAATAGTAAATAAAATTTACTTGACAGTTGGCTTATAAGCGGTTTGGCTGGAAACTGCGCGGAATTACAAGAAACGGGACGAGAAAAACGAGGGGGTTAACCGAAAAGGTAATCGGCAGTTACGACCTTGATTTGTGCAAATTGTTTACGTAGATTATTTTCGGGGCTCGAGTTCTGTGAGTGCCTGAAGTGGCGCTTTTTTGGGTTCCCAAAAGCATCACCGCTGCCTCGCGGCGCGCAGGAAATATGTTGACAATATCGGCACTTTGTGGTATGATTAGCGTATCATTTTAGGGCGTTTTCTGCGCGTTTTGCATCTTATTTTATTGCGTGCGCTCGGAAACGGCTCTTTCTTGTGCGATGCGGCACTCCGAAAAGTGCCCTCGCGATGCGGTCTGACTGCACGAAATCATCCCGATGCCGCTCGCAAGGGCGGCTTGCTCCGTTTCACGTTTTACGGCAGAAAGTTGCAAGTAATGTCGCCGAAGGGCGGGACACCCCGGCGCGGCATTCGCTATCTTTCTGTTGTTGCTTCTGCGGTAACCGCGCCGCGGGAGCAATGGCAGAAGGGGCGGCTTCACCCTGTATCGCGCGCATGCGATGCGCGCGCCCGTAGCGACGGTTGCAAGATGGTCGTGTGCTCTCCGCCAGCGCCCCACAACGCGATGCCGACGGCACACCCGTGCCGCGGCAGTGTGATTCTCATGCACTGCTTCGGTCATCGTAAATTCTCAAGGAGGAAGATATATGAGAAACAACAAGCTTCAAAAAGCGACATGCTTGCTGCTCGCCTTGCTGCTGCTCGCCACGGGTGCTACCGTGAGCGTCGGCGCGCAGGACACGGCGGGAACCGGCGTGCTCAACCCCAGCGTAACCGACAAGACGATTGCCGATTACAAGGAAGAGCTCGAGTCGATCCTGTACGGAGAGTACAGCAAGGAATTCAAGGGCTATGAAAAAGCCACCGAGGTCATCGTGATCGATGCGATCGCCGACCTTGACAAATCCGCCACGACGCTCGATTATCTGACGGACGACGAGTGGGCACGTCTGGTTGCCGACAAGTCGCTGGCGTCGACGCTGGTGGGTATCTATGAAACCGAGTACGACGGCGTTCCCGCACTGTACACGCCCGGCGACGGCGAGGTGACCTTCACGGCAAAGAACGTGAAAGAGGGACGCTATGCCATTCGTATCTACTACTGGCCCGTTGAAGGTAAGTCCGCGTCTATTGAGCGTGAGCTTTACATCAACGGCAGCGCATCCTTCAAGGAGGCGCGCTCGTTGACGCTGCCCAAGGTCTGGGATAATGCGTACGAAGCATACGAGTATGCCATCCCCGAGGGAACGAATGCCAACGAGCTGCTCACTCGTGCCAAGGCACTCGGTCTTGACGCCAAGTTGACGGACGATGGAAAGACTTTGACCGTTGAGATGCCCGACGTTTGGACGCCCGGCGTTTCGAGCTTCCTTCTGGACGAGCTCGGTGCCCGCTTCTTCGTAACGGACAAGGACGGCAATGAGATCCGCCCCGCCGCACAGCAGACGCCCGAATGGTGCGTGTACGAGCTGATCGACAGCCAGGGCTACTACACCGAGAGCTTTGAGTTCATTCTCACGCCCGATGCGAAGGGCAACGTTGCTCTGACGCTCAAGGGCATGAACGAGCCCATGGCGATTGCCAAGATTGAGCTGTTCCCGGCTGGGGAAATTCCCACTTACGAGGAATACATCGCGAAGTATAAGGATGCGCCTCTTGGTCAGTCGGTTCTCAAGCTTGAGGCTGAGATTCCTACCAATATTTCGACCAACACGGTCTATCCCGTTGAGGACCGCTCGTCCGCGGCCAACTCGCCCGCCGACACCACTCGCGTGGTGCTCAACACCATCGGCGGTGAGAAGTGGCAGACGCCCGGCCAGGCGGTAGAGTACACCTTCAGCGTAGACAGCACCGGTCTTTACACCTTCGATATGCGGTTCAAGCAGAACGTGCTGGACGGTCTGTTCACCAGCCGATCCATCCGTCTGTACAGCGAGGGCTTGAATGAGAATGACCCGGGCTACTACGACGGCTATCCCTTCAAGGAGGCCGCACAGGTCAGATTCGGTTACTCCGGCTACTGGCAGTCCACCGGTATGACGGACGGCTCGCTTGACGAGAACGGCAACCAGCGCATCTTCTCCTTCTATCTGGTAGAGGGAGTGACCTACACGCTTCGCATGGAGGTCACGCTCGGTACCATGGCTCCCGTCATCAGCCGTATCGAGAATTCGCTCAACCACATCAATGACGACTATCTGAATATCATTCGTCTGACGGGTAGCTCGCCCGACGATTACCGTGACTACAACTTCACGCGTGTCATGCCGCAGACGCTGGCTGACATGATCCTGCAGTCCACCGTGCTTGAGAACATTGCCAACGAGCTGACCGAGATCGCAGGACAGTCCTCGTCCACGGTCGCAACGCTGGTCAAGGTTTCCGAGCTGCTGTACCGCATGCGCGACGAGGATGAGATCGCCCGTCACCTGACGACGCTCAAGTCTTACATCGGTTCGCTCGGTACATTCCTGACCGACGCCAAGAAGCAGCCGCTGCAGCTCGACTACATTCTGATCCAGGCGCCCGGCGCCGAGCTGCCGACGGCAGAGCCCGGCTTCTTCAAGAAGGTTGCGCACGAGATCTCCTCGTTCATTCAGTCCTTCTTCCGCGATTACAACTCCATGGGCGCTATGGAGGAGATCAAGGAGGGCGATGCGCTTGAGGTCTGGGTTGCTTACGGCCGCGACCAGTCGCAGGTCATTCGTAACCTGGTCACCAACGATTTCACTGCCAACAACGGTATCGCCGTTGACCTGAAGCTGGTCACGGGCGGTACGCTGCTTCCTTCCATTCTGGCAGGTATGGGCCCTGACGTTTACCTTGGTATCGGCCACGGTGAAGTTATCAACTACGCAATTCGTGGTGCACTTGCTACGCTGGACGTTGACGCTCAGGGTAACGTAAGAGAGGACTTCGAAGAGGTCACGCAGAGCTTTACCGAGGCGGCGATGCTGGTCCTTGGTATTGAGAATGCCGACGGAGAGATGCACTACTATGCACTGCCCGAAACACAGTCCTTCCCCATGATGTTCGTCCGTATCGACATTCTGGCAAGCCTGGGCATTGAAATTCCCAAGACCTGGAACGATATTTACGAGGCACAGACGGTGCTCGAGGGTAACAACATGGAGATCGGTCTGACGCAGGACTACAAGATGTTCCTGTATCAGAACGGCGGCGAGTTGTTCGCTGATGGCGGTATGCGCATCAACCTGGATTCCAAGAAGGGTCTGCTTGCATTCGAAACCATGTGTAACCTGTTTACCATGCACTCCTTCCCCTATCAGTACGATGCAGCCAACCGTTTCCGTTCGGGCGAGATGCCCATTCTGATCGCCGATTACACGGGTCTTTACAACCAGCTCAAGGTCTTCGCGACCGAGATCGACGGTCTGTGGAAGTTTGTTCCGCTGCCCGGTATTGAGGACGAGAACGGCGTAATCCAGAATTACGCGATTTCCGGTGTCAACGCCGATATCATGGTCAAGGGCACCGATAAGGAGGCAGAGGCTTGGGAGTATCTGAAGTGGTACACCAGTGCGGACTGCCAGACGGCGTATGCAAACGACATGGCATCCATCATGGGTGACTCCGCAAAGCATCCCACCGCAAACAAGACGGCGCTCGCTTCCATGCCTTGGACGACCGAGGAGTATACCGAGGTTCAAAGACAGTTCCAGAAGCTTGCATCCGTTCCCAACTATCCCGGTACCTACTACATCGACCGTTATACGGGATTTGCTTTCCTGGATGCCTATAACGACGATGCCGATCCTACGACCGAGCTTTTGAGTTACATTAATACTATTAATAAAGAGCTTACGCGTAAGAGAAGTGAGTTTGCTCTTGAAACGCTTGAGATCGGTCAGACCCTGGCCGACAAGCGCAGCAAGCAGGCTATGGAGGCTCTGGAAATCCTTGCCAAGGATTCCGATGAATACGATGCGATCATCGCTGCTGCCAAGATCGCCACGGCAGACGAGAACATCGTCAGCCTGCATGAATGCTCCGAGGCACTGATGGCAAAGCTTGCGGGTGCAGATGCCGCATCCTACACCGTGGCAGTTCAAAAGCAGGATCAGCTTGCCAAGAACGGCGGTTACCGCATCGACAGCCTTGACCGTGAGCAGCTTATCTATTTCGCAGCAACGTGTCTTTCCGACGCGGCGAACGCACTGGCTACTTATTGAGCCGGCACTACGATACAAACTATTCTAAAAGGAGAAAGCATCCATGTCACCAAAAACTGCTGAACTCAAAGCTGTATCGCGCACGGACATTACCTATCGCCAGTGGCTGTGGAGAGAGATCAAGAAGAACAAGGTCGCTTATCTGATGGTAGCTCCTTATATCCTTCTGTTCACCATCTTCACCATTCTGCCCGTCGCGCTGTCCATCGTGATCAGCTTTACCGACTTTAACATGCTGCAGTTGCCGCCCAATATCGTTTGGTTTGACAACTACATCTCACTGTTCTTCGATGACGATATCTTCCTGATCGCTTGTAAGAACACGCTCATCTTCGCGGCCATCGTCGGACCGGTTTCTTACCTGATGTCCTTCCTGATCGCGTGGTTCATCAATGAGCTCTCGCCCCGAATCCGCGCACTGGTCACGCTGATCTTCTATGCGCCCTCGATTTCGGGTCAGGTCTACCTCATCTGGGGTACCTTCTTCTCGTCCGACGCTTACGGTTGGGCAAACGCCACGCTGATGGAGATCGGTATGATCACCGAGCCCATCAACTGGTTCAAGACCGAGGAATACGTTATGCCGCTGTGTATCATCGTCGCTCTTTGGACGTCGCTTGGTACTTCGTTCCTGAACTTCATTGCAGGTCTTCAGGGTATTGACCGCTCGATGTACGAGGCAGGTGCTGTTGATGGTATCAAAAACCGTTGGCAGGAGCTCTGGTACATCACGCTGCCTTCGATGCGTCCGCAGTTGATGTTCGGTGCCGTCATGTCCATCACCGGTGCCTTCGGCTTCGGCGGTGTCGTTGACGCACTGTGCGGCTTCCCGTCGGTCAACTACGCGGCACATACCATCATGCATCACCTGAACGACTACGCGGGCTCGCGTTACGAGATGGGTTATGCATCCGCCATCGCGGTCGTCCTGTTTGCTATCATGATCGGTGCGAACATGATGATCAAGAAAATGCTCTCAAAGGTAGGTACGTAACATGGCAAGATTAAGAACAAGAAAGCATAAGGTCGTTCTCTCGCGTAGCGCGGGCGGCGACGCAGGTATTACCATTATGCTCACCCTTCTGGGCGCGTTTATGTTCCTTCCTATGCTGTACGCCGTTATGCAGGCGCTCAAGCCCTTGGATGAGCTGTGGATGTACCCCCCCCGATTCTACGTTCAGAACCCCACGCTTAACAACTTCCGCGATCTGTTCGTGCTGATGAACGTTTCGTGGGTTCCGTTCTCCCGTTACATTTTCAACACCGTGCTGATCTCGGTCGGCGGTACCTTCGGACACCTGTTCCTGGCTTCGATGTGTGCTTACGCCATCGCAAAGATCCGCTTCCCGGGCTCTCGCCCCATGTTCAAGACGGTTGAGGCCTCGCTGATGTTCCACGCAACGGTCACGGCAGTCTGTTCCTTCTTCATCATGGCAATGTTCAAGATGATCGATACCATCTGGGCAGTTATCGTGCCTGCATGGTGCTCGACGCTGGGTCTTTACCTGATGAAGCAGTTCATGGACACCAACGTACCCGATACGGTGCTTGAGAGTGCGCGTCTTGACGGCGCCGGTGAGCTTCGCACCTTCTGGGTCATCGCAATGCCCATGGTCAAGCCCGCGTGGCTGACGCTCATCATCTTCTCGTTCCAGAGCCTTTGGAACGCAGGTGCTTCCATTTATATTTATTCCGAGCAGTGGAAATCGCTCAACTACGCCATCGGTCAGATCACGGCCGGCGGTATCAAGCGTGCCGGTGCATCGGCGGCCTCGCTGGTGCTCATGATGGCAGTGCCCATCTTAGTCTTCGTCGTATCTCAGTCGAATATCATTGAAACCATGGGTTCCAGTGGTATGAAGGATTAAAAGAGGAGGGAACCATTGAATATGAAAAAATTGATTTCTGCCGTGGCGCTTCTCCTCGCAGCACTGATGCTGCTGGCCGTTCCCGTAGCGGCGTCCTCGGCATATCAGACCTATACCTACTCGATCAATGGCTCGCCGCTGTACTCGCCTGATGCGTACTCGGCATTTGCCTCGGTCGGCGTGGCTGACATGGGTCTTGACGAGCTTGGACTGAAGAACCCGTCCGACCTCGTCACGGATAAGAATGAGAATGTGTATATCGCCGACACGGGTAACAACCGTATCGTCATTCTGAACCGTTACTACGAAAATCCCCGTTACATCAGCAAGTTCATCAATGCCCAGGGTATTGACGACGGACTTGCCGGTCCTGAGGGTCTGTTCGTCACCAAGGATCGCATTTGGGTGTGCGATACGCTCAATAAGCGTATCGTCGTGTTTGACCTTGACGGTAACTTCATCAAGGTGCTGGACGCGCCTAAGAGCGCTCTGTTCGGTCAGAATGCGACCTACACGCCTGTTGCTATTGCAGTCGACGACTGGAACAGACTTTACGTTATTTCCCGAAGCACTTACGAGGGCGTCATCGTACTGACCTCGGACGGTGAATTCATTAAGTTCATCGGTGCACAGGCCGTTACCATCTCGCTCTGGGAGATCATCTGGAGAAAGTTCCAGACCGAAAAGCAGAGAAAGCTGACCAAGTCCTTTATCCCGATCGAGTTCAACAACATTACCTACACGACGGGTAAAGACGAGGGAAGCGGCTATATCTACATCACGACCTCGGGTATTGAAGAAAGCCAGGTCATGAGCCAGATCCGAGGAAAGACCAAGGACGGAACCTATTTGCCGGTCAAGATGCTCAACAGCGCAGGCGTTGAGATCATGAGAAGAAACGGCTTCTGGCCGCCCGCCGGTGAGATCGACTTCTCGACCTCCTCCAAGGATACCTACAACGGCGTTTCCCGTATCACCGACGTGGCCTGCGGTCCCGATCAGACCTGGTCCATCATCGATGAGAAACGAAGCAAGATTTACACCTATGATTTCAACGGTAACTTGCTGTTCGCCTTTGGTGACAAGGGCTCCATGCTCGGCTCTATTCAGGGCATTGAAGCCATCACTTATCAGGGTGACACGATGCTGATTCTGGATAAATCTCTGAACTGCATCGTCGTTTACGAGCGTACCGATTACGGTGATATGCTGCTTGAGGCGATTGCCGCCGAGAACTCACTCGACTACAATTACGCCATTCAGTGTTGGCGTGCCGTGCTTCAGCACAACTCCAACTTCGACGCAGCTTACGTCGGTATCGGTAACGCGCTGTACCGCAGCGGTGAGTACAAGGCGTCGCTCGAATACTACGAAACCGCTTACGATACCGAGAACTGGTCCAACTCTTACCGCGAGGTGCGTAAGGAGTGGATGTCGGATTATTTCCTTTTGCTGATCGCTATCATCGTGATCGTCATCGTGGGTATCGTCAAGCTGTTCGGCTTCGCAGCCAAGGTGAACAAGAAGGCTGCAACCGACGGTCGTGAGAGAAAGACGTTCGGTCAGGAGCTCATGTACGGCTTCCACACCATCCTGCACCCGTTCGACGGTTTCTGGGATCTGAAGCACGAAAAGCGTGGTTCGCTCCGCGCGGCACTCGTCTTCCTGGCTCTGACGATTCTGGCCTTCTTCTATCAGTCCATCGGTACGGGCTACGTCATGAACCCCACCCGCGGCTATTCGACCATCTGGGCACAGCTCATCGGCGTTTTGGTGCCGCTGCTCTTGTTCGTTCTGGCAAACTGGTGTCTGACGACGCTGTTTGACGGTGAAGGTAGCTTCAAGGACGTATTCGTCGCAGTTTGCTACTGCCTGCTCCCGATTCCGCTGCTGGTTATTCCCGCAACCTTCGCATCCAACTTCGTCACGAACAGTGAGGCAGGTATCGTTTCGCTGCTCTCGACCTTCGCGTTCATCTGGATGGGACTTCTGATCTTCTTTGCAACCATGGTCACGCACGACTATTCCATGGGCAAGAACGTCATTACCTTCCTTGGAACGATCGCAGGTATGGTCATTATCATGTTCGTTGCCGTTTTGTTCACGACGCTTGTCGGTAAGATCGTCAGCTTGATCACCAATATCGTGGTCGAGATTCAGAACCGAGTATAACGCAAGGAGGAGAAGAAATCAATGAAAATATTTATCAAATCGATCTCGACCCTCTTGGCGCTCGTGATGATGCTCGGCTCGATGACCGCGCTTTCGGTTATCACCGTCAGCGCAGCAGAAACTGCTGAGGATGGCGAGGAGGTCGTTGAAAAGACGGCCGCCACCATCGATTACACGACAGAGGTGTTCAAGAACCCCGAGGAGGCACTGCAATGGATGGTGCTTTACGAGGAAAACGAAAATCTTCAATTTTATATTAATGAGTATACGGGCGTATTTGCTCTGGTCAATAAAAAGACCGGACAGATCACCTACTCCAACCCCTACGACGTAGCAAGCTCCAAGGGCTCCACGTCGACCAAGAGCAAGATCTTGTCGCAGATTATCCTCAAGTATGTGGATAACGGACAGACCAAGGAGATGAACTCCTACACGGACGCTGCGCTTAATGAGCAGATCAAGGTCAAGCGAATCAAAGGCGGTGTTCGCGTCGAGTACATCATTGGTAACGAGGCAACCAAAAAGCTGGTGCCCCGTCTGATCTCGAAAACGAACTACGAGAAGCTGCTCGTCGCTCCCATGGAGGAGGCCATCGGCGGTACGCATAACTTCTTCCGCTTTACCATGTTCTATGAGGAGCAGAACGTTGCCAAGGCAAATTCCGAGGC
The DNA here is from genome assembly GCA_045543375.1 of Eubacteriales bacterium. GTDB lineage: Bacteria > Bacillota > Clostridia > Oscillospirales > CAG-272 > SIG644. Next base: position 14,207 of record JAZQMI010000065.1, read on the forward strand.
AACCAGACTTGCGATCCTTCGCCGTTTCCCCAAGGCTGCCGACATGGTTCTCTACAGCCTTGATGCCGAGGCAACCTCGCAGGATATCAACTTCCTCGAGGAGCTGATCAAGGGTTATTGCCCCGACTACACGTTCGACCAGATGGACGCTGACCACGAGGAAACCGGTTACGAGGGCGAGAATGAGCTTTCTCCCGTCTTCAAACTGGCACTTGAATACACGCTCAACGAGGACGGCCTGACCGTCCGTCAGCCGACCAACGGTCTGCGCTTCAACACGACGCTGTATTCGGTTGAGTCGCTGGATATTCTGCCCTATTTCGGCGCAGGTAACAGCTACAACGACGGCTACAACTTCTATCCCGACGGCTCGGGCGCACTGCTGTATTTCAAGGATCTGGCAGGTAAGAGCCCTTATACCGTCAAGTCCAAGCTGTATTCTCATGACTACGCATACCACACCCTGACCGGTACCTACCAGAAGGCGTTGCGTTTGCCTGTGTACGGCATTCAGTCGGACGACGCATACTTCGTTTATACGACGGCTGCCGAGGTCGAGGATGCTGAGACCGGCGTGATCGACATCGTTGAGACCACGCATAAGATCTCCGTTACGGTCGTTCACACTGCGGAGGAGCTGCTCGCCCAGATCGAGGCGGATATGAAGGCCGGCGTTTACGGTGCCAAGGCCGAGCTGGTCTCCGAGATCGAGACCGTGACCGAGAGCCGCGGCTTCCTCGCCATCATCGAGGAGGGTGAGTCGCTTTGTGAGCTGGCAAGCTACCACGCAGGCTCGCTCAGTGATTACCACACCGTCATGAGCTACTTCAACCCCCGTCCCAAGGATTCCTACGACTTGTCCGGTATCGTTTCGGCTACTTCGGCTTCCTCGACCATTACGGTCGTTTCCGACCGTAAGTATACGGGTAATCTGAAGATCCGTTACGTGCTGCTCAGCGATGACGAGCTGTCCGAGCAGTCCGGCTTCAAGGACAGCGGCAGCTACTATGCCGCCAACTACATCGGTATGGCAAATGCCTACTCGTCTTACCTTGTTGCCAAGGGTGCACTTGAGCGCCTGAGCGCTGACGAGGTGTCTAAGGATATCCCGCTGTACATTGAGTCGTTTGGTACCCTTGAGGTGACCGAACAGGTCTTGTCCTTCCCCGTGGAGGTCATGAAGCCTCTGACCACCTTTGACGATATCAGAGAGATGTATGAGGACCTCTCGAAGCAGGGCGTCAACAACATCAACTTCCGTCTGACCGGCTTTGCCAACGGCGGTATGTATTCGGTCGTTCCCACCAAGCTTAAGTGGGAAAAGGCCGTCGGCGGTAAGAAGGGAATGGAGGAGCTGCTGCAATATGCAGACAGCATCAACAAGGATACCGACGGAAATCTCGGCATCTATCCCGAATTTGATCTTTTGTACGTCAATAACACCGCATCCTTCGACGGTGTCAGATTGAAGAGAGATATTGTCAGAAGCATTGATAACCGTTATGCTTCCAAGCAGGAGTATTCCGCTACGCAGCAGAAGTACGTTTCCTACTTCGTTCTTGCGCTTTCTCCCGCGTATATCGACCGCTTCTACAATAAGCTTCTGAACGCATACGATGCGTACGCAGAGTATAGCTCGCTCGGCATCTCGGTTTCCACGCTTGGTACTGACCTGAGCACCGACTTTGACGAGGATGAGCCCTACAACCGCGAAGATAACAAGCGCTTCCTCAAGGATGCATTTGCTACCATCGCCGCAAAGGATCAGCTTGCCGGCGTCATGTCGGACGGTGGTAACGCTTATACGCTGGGCTACATTGATCATCTGCTCAACGTTTCGCTCGACTCCTCTCGTTTCATGCGTGCAAGCCGTTCTATTCCGTTTACAGGCCTTGTACTGCACGGCTACGTTCAGTTCGCAGGTACGCCCATCAACATGGAGGGCGATGCCAACTACGCGATGCTGAAGGCGATCGAAAACGGTGCTTCGCTGTATTTCGTTCTGTCTTACCGTAATACCAACATTCTCAAGGAGGACATGTTCCTCTCCGAGAACTATTCGGTCAACTACAGCATTTGGAAAGAGGATGTTGTTAAGTATTACAACGAGCTCAATGCTGCTATGCACGATCTGCAGACCAGCCCCATCATCGATCACCGGTTCATCAACGGTACCCGCGTGCTGGATGTGGATGAGATCGAGGCGGCTATCCGCGATGCAATGAGTGCAAATGACGCTTACGAGCAGGTCTTTGAGGAAACCTCCAAGATGGAGCATATCGCCGAGATCGCAGCTGCAAGAGCCGCTGCCAAGAACGCGGTTGCTCTGATGGAAGAAACGCTTGAAAAGCTGCGTGCCGACGCAGAATCGATGACCGCGGTCAATGCCAACATTCTGAAGAAGTGCAAGGCGTGCGATGATTCCAAGAAGGTCTATGAAACCAAAAAGAATGACCCGCGTACAACTGCTATCGCGCTGAAGACCTACCTCAAGCAGTGGAACTCTGACCTCAACGACGTCAGAAGTGCTGCATCCAACGGTATTCAGCTCGCGATCGACGCTATTCACACCTATGAGAGCGTTGTTGCTCTGCAGCAGACGGCTGCAAATGCCGTTGCCCTGCTGACCGAGGACGGTGCAGCTCAGGAGCTGATCGACGATGCACGTGCATGCGCCGAGGAGGCTCAGACCTACCTTGAGGATATCAAGGCTCTGGCTGACGAGTGCTACTCCTACGTGGAGGGTATCTATGAGGCAGCTTCCACTCACGTTGACCGTGAGACCATTGACAGCTATATCAACTTCTACGACGATGAAGAAGAGGAAGATATCGTCGAGGAGGAGAGTGTGGCAGTCCGTAACAACGGTAACATCGTTGCCGTGACCTACGGTGGTAAGGGTGGCGACGATGCCGCTGCTTACAAGACGTTCATTCTGAACTACAATAACTATGCTGTGACCGTCAAGTACGACGTGGATGGCCAGACGAGAGTGTATACCATTCCCGCCAACCGTTACGTCATGGTCGTGCATTGAGAAAGGAGAGGTGTAACTTATGACAAGTGAATTGAAAATGAAGCGCTCGACGGCTGCACAGCCCAAGAGAAGAAAGATCGCCTCTCTGGATCGCCGCAAGGCTCGTGCAGGCTGGATGTTTGTTCTGCCCTTTATCATCGGATTCGTTCTGATCTATCTTCCCATTCTGGTTGACTCCATCAAGTTCAGCTTTGTAGAGATGCACAACCTTCCCGGTGGCGGCTACGATACCGAGTTCGTTGGCTTCTGGAACTACAGCGAGGCACTCTTCGGCGGCGACGGCGGCTACGTCCAAACGCTAATCGGCGGCTTGCAGCAGCTCATTTTCGAGGTGCCCGCGATCCTCGTGTTCTCGCTGTTCATGGCAGTTCTGCTCAACCAGAAGATGGTTGGACGTGCTGCATTCCGTGCGATCTTCTTCATTCCCGTCGTTATTTCGACCGGTATCATGGACGATGTCGCAGCGCGCGCTCAAAGCAACACGGATAGCATGGGCTCTGCTGCAGGTATTGACGACGGTAGCGGACAGAGTGCTGCAAACGAGATCGTTTCTGCCATGGATATCGAGCAGCTGTTTGCAGGTATGAAGGTCGGTACCGAGTTGACGACTTACGTTTCGGATATGGTCAACAATATTTTCAGTATCGTTAATCGTTCGGGCGTACAGATGCTGATTTTCCTGGCAGCACTTCAGTCGATTTCTCCCGCGATCTACGAGTCGTGCCGCATCGACGGCGCGACCTCGTGGGAGACCTTCTGGAAGATCACGCTTCCCATGATCAGCCCTATGATCCTGGTCAACGGCGTGTATACCGTTATCGACGCATTTACGGATGGCTCTAATTCGGTCATGGCGTATATTTCGGGCGCGTATACCAGCGTCGGACAAACGGTCAGCTCGGCAATGTCCTGGATGTACTTCCTCATCGTCGTGTTGATCGTCGCACTGGTAGGCGGTATCTTCTCGGCGTTCGTCTTCTACCAGAAGAGAGATATGTAAGGAAAGGAGGACTATGAAATGAATGCACAAAACACGCAACCTGCAATCAAGCGCGAAAGCAAAAACAAGATTCGCGTAGAGTTTGACAGAACACCACTCAAAGAAAGACTGAAAGCAAAATTTCTGTCCACCTATTTCCTGACGAACGTCGTTTGGTATATCTTCCGCCTGTGCCTTTTGATCGGTATTGCCTACGTCGTTCTGTTCCCGTTCATCTCGATGATCATGAGCTCGTTCATGTCCCCCTCGGACTTCATCGACTCCAGCGTTCTCTTGATCCCCAAGGCCTTTACTCTTGACACCTATAAGGCCGTTTTGACCGAGCTTGGCTACTGGAAGGCCTTTGGAAACACCTTCCTGCTCTCCTTCCTGTGTGCCTTTTTGCAGATGTTCATCTGCAGCTTGATTGGTTACGGCTTTGCCAAGTTCCGCTTCAAGGGTAACGGACTGCTGTTCATGCTGGTCATGCTGACCATGATCATTCCTCACCAAACGCTGCGCCTTTCGATGTTTATGTCATTCAGATATTTTGATATCTTTGGCATATTCAAGTTCCTGGCCGGCGGCGGGATCACCATCTTCGGAAAGACCATTCTTGAGGGTGCGATCAATCTCGTGCCCGAAACGGGTAAGCTTGCAGAGATCTGGACGGCAAACGGACTCAATCTGTGCAACACTTACGTGCCGCTGATCGTTTTGTCGGTCACGGGTCTGGCGTTCAAGAACGGCTTGTATATCTACATGCTTCGTCAGTTCTTCACGGGCGTTCCGGATGCTCTGGAGGAATCGGCGTATCTGGACGGTGCAGGCACGCTGCGCACCTTCTTCCAGATCATCCTTCCTCTGTCCGTTCCCATGATGATCACCGTGTTCCTGTTCGCCTTCTGCTGGCAGTGGACGGATAACTTCTACGTTGGTGAGATGTTCTTGACGACGAGCAAGACGCAGTTCTTGTCCAAGCTGCTCAAGATACCTCCCTCGCTCAACCTGTTGGCTAACGAGATTCCACAGGCAAAGGCTGACTTTGAGGCGGCTATTTACAGTACCTGCGGTCTGGTTATCATTTTCCCGCTCGTCATTCTTTACCTGTTCTGCCAGAACTTCCTGGTACAGGGTATCGAGCGTTCGGGTCTGACGGCAGACTGATATCACCTTTTCCAATCGAAATTGGAACAAATACGAGGCTGTTGCTACGGCAACAGCCTCTTTTGTATTCTGCGAGCAAATTTTGTTATCAAATCAGCGGCAATGCTTGACACGGCGGGTAAAATGTGCTATACTAATATGTCTTATCATGTTCAATTTTCGATGGAGGATATAGTTATGAAATGGACATCACTTAACGAGCTGCGTGAAAAGTATCTTGCTTTCTTTGAGAGCAAGGGGCATCTTCGTTTGCCTTCGTTCCCGCTCGTTCCGATGAACGACCCGTCGCTGCTGCTCATCAACTCGGGTATGGCACCCATGAAAAAGTATTTTACGGGTGAGGAGATCCCGCCGCGCAACCGTGTTTGTACCTGCCAGAAGTGCATCCGTACGCCTGACCTTGAGCGCGTCGGTCACACGGCAAGACACGGCACCTTCTTTGAGATGCTGGGTAACTTCTCGTTCGGCGATTACTTCAAGGAGGAGGCTATTGCCTGGTCTTGGGAGTTTTTGACCGAGTGGCTTGAAATTCCCGGTGAGCTGCTTTGGCCTTCGATCTATGAGAAGGACGAGGAAGCCTATGATATCTGGGTCAACAAGATCGGCGTTGATCCCGCGCACGTAGTGCGTCTGGGTAAGGCCGACAACTTCTGGGAGCACGGTACGGGTCCTTGCGGTCCTTGCTCCGAGATCTATTTTGATCGCGGCATCAAGTACGGCTGTGGCTCGCCCGATTGTAAGCCCGGCTGTGATTGCGACCGTTTCATGGAGATCTGGAACAATGTGTTCTCGCAGTTCAACAACGACGGTCAGGGCAACTACACCGAGCTGGCACAGAAGAATATCGATACCGGTATGGGTCTGGAAAGACTGGCTTGCGTCATGCAGGGCGTTGACAATATGTTCGAGGTCGATACCATTCGTAAGGTAATCGACAAGACGTGCGAAATCGCGGGCAAGACGTACGGCGATAACGCCGAGAATGATATCTCTATCCGCGTCATCACCGACCACTCCAGAAGTGCGATGTTCATGATCTCGGACGGCGTTCTTCCTTCCAACGAGGGACGCGGCTACGTGCTGCGCCGCATCATTCGCCGTGCTTGTCGTCACGGAAAGCTGCTGGGCATCAATCATCCTTTCCTTGTCGATACGGTGACCGTTTCGATCGGCGAGAGCTGCGGTGCATATCCCGAGCTTGCCGAGAAAAAGGAAAAGATCCTCAAGGTTATCGCGCTTGAGGAGGAGAAGTTTGACGCAACGGTCGATGCAGGCTTGAACATTCTTTCCGAGATGATCGAAAAGGCCAAGGCTGCGGGCACGACCACGCTGTCGGGTGACGACGCCTTCAAGCTGTACGATACGTTCGGTTTCCCGATCGATCTGACGCGTGAGATCGCCGCCGAGGCAGGTCTTGCTATCGACGACGACCGCTTCAAGGCACTCATGCAGGAGCAGCGCGAGAGAGCAAGAGCTGCGCGCGGCAACATCAGCGGCTGGTCGGATAGCTCCAAGGATTTGCTTGCAGGTCTGCCCAAGACCGAGTTCGTCGGCTACACCGAGCTGTCGTGTGATGCCAAGGTGCTCGCCATTATCGTGGACGAGGGCCTGGTGGATGAGATCTCCGAGGGCGAGTTCACGCTGATTCTGGACAAGACCCCCTTCTATGGTGAGGGCGGCGGCCAGGTCGGTGACGTAGGTAGTATCGTGGGAAGTGAAGTCACGGTTCCCGTTTATGATACCAAGAAGACTGACGGCATTTATCTTCACATCTGCGAGATAAGAAATGCGGGCTCTATTAAGGTTGGCGATTTGGTACAAGCTTCGGTTGGTGTCCACCGCCGCGAGGCCGTTATGCGTAACCACTCGGCTGCGCACCTGCTTCAGAATGCGCTGCGCGAGGTACTGGGTGACCACGTTGAGCAGGCGGGTTCTTACGTTTCGGATACTGTTTGCCGCTTTGACTTTACTCACTTCAGTGCTATGACGGCAGAGGAGATCGCCAAGGTCGAGCAGTTGGTCAATGCTGAAATTCTCAAGGCCGGCGAGGGCTCGATGACAGAGATGCCCATTGACGAGGCCAAGAAACTGGGTGCTATGGCACTGTTTGGCGAGAAGTACGGCAACGTCGTTCGTGTCGTTCGCATGGGCTCCAAGTCTATTGAGCTGTGCGGTGGTACGCACGTGGATAATACGGGTAAGATCGGTCTGTTCAAGATCGTCAGCGAAACGTCGGTTGCCGCCGGTGTTCGCCGCATTGAGGCGGTCACGGGTACGGGCGTGCTGGCACTGCTTGCCGGCAAGGATGCGCTGCTGCACGACGTGGCACGCGAGCTCAAGGCTCCCAATGCTGCTGACGTTGCCAAGAAGGCAAGCGCGCTTCAGGGCGAGCTGACTGTTGCCAAGCGCGAGATCGAGGCGCTCAATGCCAAGCTGGCGGGCGGCAAGCTGGATGCTGTGCTGGCAGGCGCGGTCGACGTTAAGGGCACCATGCTGATTGCATCGCGTGTGGACGGCATGAACGCTGATATGGCACGCACGCTGTGCGATGACATCAAGGCAAAGCACGAGAATGCTGTGGTCGTTCTGGCTGTTTGCGACGGTGACAAGCTCAACTTTGTTGCCGGTGCAGGCAAGGTGGCCGTGGCTGCCGGCGCGCACGCAGGCAAGCTGGTCGGTGCCGTTGCTGCCGTGACCGGCGGTAAGGGTGGCGGTCGTCCCGATAACGCAATGGCGGGCGGTCGCGATCAGGATAAGATCGACGAGGCTCTGGCAAGTGCCAAGGCAACGCTTGAGGGCATGCTGAAATAATCGACAATCCATTTGATACAAAAATCCTCGCACATTTCAACGATGTGCGAGGATTTTTTTGTTTGATTGATTATTTGTGATCTCTGCGATACAATGCGGCACCAATCACTGTGCCGAACTGCGAATTTTCGGGAATGACGAAACGCACGCCGAAATTGTTTTGCAGCCCTTCGAACACGCGGCGCACCGAAGGCATGGTAGTCAGATTTCCGATCAGCACGATGTCGCGCAGACCAAAGGCGCGAGCCGCGAAGATGGACATCATAAAAATGGTTTCGGCGACCATGTTAGAAACACCAAGAGCGATATCGCTCGGTGTGGCGAGGTCGCTGACGCGACCGAAGTTGGCAGCCGTTAGATTTTTGTTCATGTCGGGGAAGCGGTCGTGCGTGATATCACCGACGCGCAGATCGACGTTGGCAAGATCGCCCCCCTCGCAGATCTGCTCGATATGCGAGATGGTGTCGATGCCCGTCAGTTGCTTGGTCAGCCCCAGCAGCGTGCCGCCGCCGACACCCGTACCACCCAGATACTCGATCTCGGTGTCCTGCTCGTTGCGCACGATGGGACGACCGTTTTGATCTACGTTCTTGGCTTTGGCGTGAATGAGCGCCGTACCCGTGCCCATGCTGACGACGATGGCATCGGTCAGCCCGGACAGATACAGTCCGCCAAGTCCGCCGCAGGTGAATTCGGGCACCTTGTGGCAGGCAAGTCCGTAAATCGGCTCGGACGAGAAGGACGAGCCGACGCCCGTCATCATGACGCGGTCGATATCGTTCAAAGAAAGATTGTTTTGCGAAGTGAATTTACCGAATGCACCGTACATGGAGGTGATGGGATCGGTCGCGCGCACAAACTGCGGCTCGATCAGCCGAGGTGCGCAACCGTCCTCATAGCGGAAGCCGACGATCTTAGTCGTACTGCCGCCAATATCAATGCCGATGACGTTGTTTTTCATAAGTGTGTTCCTCCCCGGGAGTTGCGATCAAAATATTTCGATATATAATTATAACATCTTCTTGTAAAAATTGCAACTATATGATATAATATTTTTCAATGACAAATTTTGCGACGAACGGAGTAAAACCATGCAAGAATATGTGACCGCACGGGAAGATTACCAATTCCTGCGCGATAAGAAGTGCTTTATATTTGATATCGACGGAACGGTGGCACGCGGTACGACGCCCATTCCCGAGGCGGTGGAGTTCATCTTGAAGCTGCGGGCGACGGGGCGACGCGTCGTTTTTTACACCAACAATCCCAACCGCTCCCACGCGCAAGCGGCCGACTATCTCAATTCGATGGGCTTTGAAACGAGCGAGGACGAGATATTTTCGGCAGCCGAGCCGACGGTGGAGTATCTCAAGGCGAATTACGCCGACGCCCGTATGTTTTTGGTCGGCGTGCCCGATATGACCGAGCACTTTGCTGCGGAAGACTTCAATATCGTCGGTATGGACGCCGACGAGGCGGATATTGTGTTGGTCGGCTTTGACAAGACGTTGACCTACGATAAGGTTGCCAAGGCGTGCCATCTGATCTGCAACGGCGCAACCTTTCTTGCGACGCATCCCGATCTGGACGTGCCCGTTGAAAACGGGCGCATTCCCGATTGCGGCTCGATATGCGCCATGATCTCGGCGGTTACGGACGCGCAGCCGCTGTATCTGGGCAAGCCCAACCCCATCGGTTTGCCGCTGCTGGAGAAAATGACGGGTCTTAAGGCCAAGGATATGTGTATGGTCGGTGACCGACTGTATACCGATATCGAATTTGGCAACCGCGCGGGCATGACCAGCTTGCTCGTGCTGACGGGTGCGACCGATGCCGCACGAGCGAGGATTGCTGTCGATCAACAGGACGAGCAGTCGCCCACCGTCGTGTTGGAGCACCTTGGATTTGTGACCGAATTACTTGACTGAAACAGAGAGGGAGAGAGCAAATGGCCTTTGATGCAGGAATGCTGGCTTGCGTGATCCATGAGATCAAAGCGAGCGCGCAAGGGGCAAGAATTGAAAAGATCAGTCAGCCCGAAAAGGACGAGATCGTCTTGCAGATGCGTTCCTTTGAGGGTGGGCGCCGTCTGCTGATCCATGCGGGATCGGGTAATCCGCGCATGGGCTTTACGACGGTGCAAAAAGAAAACCCGCCCACAGCTCCCATGCTGTGTATGCTGTTGCGCAAGCATCTTTCAGGTGCAAAGCTTGCCGATATAGTGCAGATGGGCTTTGAACGCGTGGCGCGTCTGGAATTTGAAACGCGCGACGAAATGGGCTTTGCCTGCCGCCGTTATCTGTACGCCGAGATCATGGGCAAGTACAGTAATCTCGTTTTCACCGATGAGGCAGATAAGATCCTTGCCGTGCTGCGCCCCATTGATTTTTCGACCAGTTCGGTGCGTCAGATGTTGCCGGGTATGCGCTATGAGCTGCCGCCCGCACAAGACAAATGCGACCCCACGAGGACGGACGAAGCAGCCTTTCTCTCTGCATTTGAGGCAGCGCCCGAGGGGCGTCCCTGCCATAAATGGATCATCGAGCAGTATTTGGGTATTTCCGCCGCTGTGGCGCGCGAGATGGTCTATCTTGCCACGGGCAGCATCGACACGAGCATGGGAGATTGCGACGCGCGGACGCTGTGGCGCGGCTTCGATGCGGTCATGCGCCGCATTCGGGAGCGCGATTTCGCACCGACGCTGTATATGGACGGCGAGCGTCCCGTGGAGTACGCCTTTGTGCCGCTGACGCAGTATGGTGGCTCGTTTGAGGTCCATACGGGCGGTGCCGGCGAGCTGCTTGACAAGTTTTTTGCTACGCGCGACCATGAAAGCCGCATCAGACAGCACGCGTCCGACATTCTGCACATTTTGACGAACGCTGAGGCCAGACTTCACAAAAAGCTTGACCTGCAACGCGGCGAGCTTGCCGATTGCGACAAGGGGGCGGAGTATAAAAAATACGGCGATCTGATCACCGCCAATCTGTATTTGCTCGAGCGCGGTATGCATAAGGCCACGCTGACCGATTACGAGCAATACGATGAGGCCAGTGGAAACTACGGCACGTGTACCGTGCCGCTCGATTCGCGTCTTTCTCCCACTGCCAACGCGCAGGTGTACTATAAAAAATACAACAAGAGCAAAACGGCGCGTGCAGAGCTGACGCGGCAGATCGCGTTGGGAGAGGCCGAGTTGACGTATATCTATACCGTCTTTGATGCGCTTGCCAGATCCGAAACGGATGCCGATCTTGCCGAGATCCGCGACGAGCTGTACCGCTCGGGATACGCCTCGCGCATGAAGCAATATCGCGAGCACAAAGCAAAAAATCCGACCGTGGCGCAGTTTGTCACGCCGAGCGGACGGCGCATTCTGTGCGGTAAAAATAATGTGCAAAACGAGTATATCACGCACAAGCTGGCCGACCGCAACGACTATTGGTTTCACGCCAAGGGCGTGCCGGGCTCGCATGTCGTGCTCGTCACGAACGGCGAGGAGCCAAGCGACGAGGATTTCACGCTGGCGGCCGAGGTCGCGGCGCACTATTCGAAGGCTTCGGGCGGACAGAACGTCGGCGTGGATTACACGCTCGTTCGCCACGTCAAAAAGCCTGCGGGCGGCAAGCCGGGTCTTGTCATCTACCACACCAACTGGACGGCCTACGTTACGCCCGACGGCGAGCGCATTGCCGCCATGAGAGTGGGTAAAAAATGATAAAAATACGCTACCGTCGGTTGATTTTCCCCAACTCAACCGACGGTTCGTGTACTTTTTGAGGGATTTGCGTTATACTGAATGCGAAAGGAGGACATGGACAACCATGGATCAGATCAAAATTGGAAAATTCATTGCCGAGCGCAGAAGGAGCGTCAGCTTGACGCAAATGCAATTGGCAGAAAAGCTCAGCGTCACCGACAGAGCGGTATCCAAGTGGGAAACGGGCAAGTCGCTGCCCGATAGTTCGATCATGCTCGAACTGTGCGACATTCTCAAAATCACCGTGAATGATTTACTATGTGGGGAGGTAGTAAGTATGGAAAACTACAATAAGGAAATGGAAAATAAGCTTGTCGAAATGGTCAGGGAAAAAGAGGAGAGCGACAGAAGATTGCTCCGTATGGAAATTTTGACGGGCATTGTGTGCGTGTTGCCGCTCGCAGCGGCCGCCATTATCGTTGAGGCTGTTCCGATGGAGGAATGGCTTGGAGCTCTGATTGCCGGCGCGAGCTTGATCCCGCTGCTCGTCGCTACGCCGTTCATGATTCGAATCGAGCAGACGGCGGGCTACTATCAATGCGCCAAATGCGGACACAAGCACGTTCCGAAATACGGCAGTGTCTTTATGGCTATGCACATGGGCAGAACGAGATATATGAAGTGCCCTGCGTGCGGCAGAAGATCGTGGCAGAAAAAGGTGTTGACAAAAGAATAAGAAAAATCCCGACGGACAGCCGTCGGGATTTTTATTTTGTTTTTATTCGCTTACCTTGACAAAGCGCACCGACTCGATTACGACGGGCGTGATGGGCGTACTCTTTTCGGTTCCCGTTGCGTTGTTCTTAACGGGAACGCTTGCAATAGCGTTAACGACCTCCATGCCCGACACGACGTAGCCAAACGAAGCGTAATCACCGTTCAGATCAGCGGCACGCTCGGATTTGTGCACGATGAAAAACTGGGTCGAGGCCGAGTTCATGTCATTACTAAGTCGCGCCATCGAAATGACGCCCTTGATGTGCTTGAGGTTGTTTTCAAAACCGTTGGCGGAAAACTCGCCCTTGATGGTCTTGGTGCCCTCGTTGGTCACGCCGTCACCATCGATGTCACCGCCTTGGATCATAAAGCCCTTGACCACGCGGTGGAAAATGACACCGTCGTAATAGTGATCGGCAACAAGGCCTTGAAAGTTTGCAACCGTCTTGGGCGCGACCTCGGGATAAAGGCGAACGATGATATCGCCAAAATCCTTGACTGAGATTTTGACCAGAGTAGTCACCTCGTCGGTCACGACGCAAGCGGTGGGATCAACGGCGGTGAAATCCAGTTCGCCGTGAGCGGGCGCCTTGCGGGTGGAGCAGCCGCTCAGCACAATACAAGCGAGCAGCAGAGCAAGCAAAAGCGAGAGAATACGAATTTTCATGATTTTTTACTCCTTTTTGAAACTACGCTTTCATTATAGCAAGCATACCCGCGTTTGTCAAGCATAATCCCTCGCGCGACGGCTGCACTTGAAATATTTTTTCCGTCATCTGCACATAATATAGCGAATGAAAAGCAATCGGAGGGATCACATGCAACGGGAGATATGGCAGGAACGAGCGGCTAAGGCATTTTTGGTTTTGGTGGCGATCGGCGCGGCGTATTTGTTGCTTTCGCGCGTGCTGGGATTGCTCATGCCGTTTTTGTTGGCGGCATTGCTCGCGGCGATCATACGCCCGTGCGCGGCGTTCGTAGAAAGAAAATGCAAAATACCGCGCCGCGTGTGCGGCATTGCGCTGCTGCTTTTGCTGCTGTTGGTCGCCGGCTTTGCGCTGAGTGCCGCCGCGCGGCGGCTTGTCCTTGAGATACAGCGGTTGACCGACTATATCGGGGGCGGGGGAGAGCTGGTCGGCGCACGCATCGAGCAAGCACTCCACGTGCTGACAAAACTGACCGAGCACATTCCGTTTCTGTCCCGTCTGAAAGCACGGGCACCACTCGAGCAGTTTTGGGTGCAGGTGGACGCCAAGATCGCCGCACTCATCTCGGATACGCTGTCGCGTTGGAGCACCAAAATTCCCGAGCTGATCGCGTCGGTCGCCAAGGGCGTGCCGTCGGTCGTCATTTTCTTTTTGACCTTTCTGATCGCCGCCTTTTATCTGTGCGCCGACGGCGAGGGCATTGCCGCCGCACTCACCTCGTATCTGCCCGACTCGGTGCGCAATCGCTTTCCCAACGCACGGGCGCGACTCGCGCGCCTTGGCGGTCGGTATCTGCGCGCCTATTTTCTGTTGTTTCTTCTGACATTTGCGCAGCTTTTTCTCGGCTTTACCGTGCTCCGCCTGCCGTATACCTTTTTGCCAGCGCTGCTCATATCGCTTGTGGACATTCTGCCCGTGCTGGGTGTCGGAACCGTGCTCATTCCGTGGGGAGCGGTCGAGCTGCTGCGCGGCAACGTGCCGCTGGGCACGGGACTGCTCGTTCTGTGCGCACTTATGCTGCTTATTCGCCAGTTTGCCGAGCCCAAGATCGTGGGCAGTAGCTTGGGACTTCACCCGCTCGCCACGCTGTTTGCCGCCTACGTGGGGCTGGAGCTGTTCGGATTGCTCGGTGTGCTGTTCGGCCCCGCCGTGTTGCTGATCGTCAAAAGCTTGCTGACGGGAGGCGAGATGAGAAGTGGGGGGACAGCAAAAAAATAAAAGGGAACAGCCGCCCGTTATTGGGGCGGCTGTTCGTCCTTTTGATATTCGATCAGATCGCTGATATCACAATCCAATGCGGTGCAAATGCGGTCTAAAATATAGCTGTCGTAGCGGACGACTTGATTTTTATAATAGTGGTCAATCGTCTGAAATTTTATTTCCGTTCTTTTTGCCAATTCGTATCGGGTAATACCCAGTTTCTTCAAATATTTATCTATTTTTAACCTTACCATATCTACCCTTCCTTTCGTATATATTCTATTTAATATATACCTACTTGACAATTTCCCTATATCCATGTATACTTATATATGGATATATCAAAGAAGGGGGATTTATGCAATGAAACTATTGATCGTCGGCTCGCGCAGCATTACGGATTTCGACCTGTCCCCGCATATTCCCGACGGCGTTGATGCTATCATCAGCGGCGGTGAGAACGGTATCGACACGCTGGCGGAGCAATATGCCGACGCGCACAGACTTTCAAAATACATTATTCGCCCGCAATACGGGCGTTACGGTCGCGCTGCGCCACTCAAGCGCAACGAGCAAATGGTCGACATGGCAGATGCGGTTTTGGTGATTTGGGACGGCAAGTCCCGCGGCACGCAGCACACCGTCGCATATGCGCAAAAGGCAAAGAAACGATTGACACTTGTCCAAATAAAAAAGCTCCGCCCATGAGAGGTCGGAGCTTTTTTATTTTAGCTTTTTGAAAAGGGGAGGGGGGAAAGCTTTTTTTCAAAAAAGTTTTCCCCCACAAGGTGTTTTATCTTATCAATACATGCCGCCCATACCGCCGCCCATGCCACCGGCAGGAGCTGCGGGAACCTCTTCCTTCTGGTTGGCAACGACGCTCTCGGTGGTCAGAATGACCGACGCGATCGAAGCGGCGTTCTGAAGTGCGGAGCGGGTGACCTTGGTCGGGTCAACGATACCCGCGCTCATCATGTCGCAGTAGACCTCGTTGTAAGCATCGAAGCCGTAGCCGATCTTGCCCGAGTTGGTGATCTTATCGACGATGACCGAGCCGTCCACGCCGGCGTTTGCGGCGATCTGACGGACGGGCTCCTCCAGCGCCTTGAGCACGATGCGAACACCCGTGCGCTCGTCGCCCTCGGTCGCATCGACCAGAGCCGCGATCTCGGGAATGACGTTCAGATATGCCGTACCGCCGCCTGCGACGATACCCTCCTCGACAGCCGCGCGGGTTGCGTTGAGTGCGTCCTCAATGCGCAGCTTCTTTTCCTTCATCTCGGCCTCAGTAGCCGCACCGACCTTGATGACGGCAACGCCGCCGGCGAGCTTGGCAAGTCTTTCCTGCAGCTTCTCGCGGTCGAAGTCGGACGTGGTGGTTTCGATGGCAACCTTGATCTGCGCGATGCGCGCCTTGATCTCATCCGAGTCGCCGGCACCGCCGACGATGATGGTGTTTTCCTTGTTGACCTTGATCTGTCGTGCGCTGCCGAGCTGACCCAGCGTGGTATCCTTGAGCTCAAGACCGAGCTCGGAGGAGATGACCTCGCCGCCCGTCAGAATAGCGATATCGCGCAGCATTTCCTTGCGGCGGTCGCCAAAGCCGGGTGCCTTGACGGCAACGCAGGTGAACGTGCCGCGCAGCTTGTTGAGCACCAGCGTGGTCAGAGCCTCGCCCTCAACGTCCTCGGCGATAATCAGCAGCTTCTTGCCCGACTGCACGATCTGCTCGAGCAACGGAAGAACGTCCTGAATGTTGGAGATCTTCTTGTCGGTGATAAGAACGAGAGCATCATCAAGGACGGCTTCCATCTTGTCCATATCGGTTGCCATGTAGGGCGACAGATAACCGCGGTCGAACTGCATACCCTCGACGACCTCGGAATAGGTGTCGGCACTCTTGGACTCCTCGACCGTGATAACGCCGTCCGAGGTGACCTTTTCCATGGCGTCGGCGATGAGCTGACCGATGACCTCGTCACCGGCAGAAATGGTGCCGACTCTTGCAATATCCTCCTTGCCGCTGACGGGCTTGGAGTTGGCGACGAGGCACTCAACGGCGCGGTCGACGGCCTTCTTGATGCCCTTGCGCAGCACCATGGGGTTGGCACCTGCCGTGACGTTCTTCATGCCCTCGCGGACGAGTGCCTGCGCGAGCAGCGTAGCGGTGGTCGTACCGTCACCGGCTGCGTCGTTGGTCTTGGTTGCGACCTCCTTGACAAGCTGTGCGCCCATGTTCTCGGCGGCGTCCTCCAGCTCAATGTCCTTGGCGATGGTCACACCGTCGTTGGTGACCAGAGGCGAGCCGTACTTTTTGTCAAGCACGACGTTGCGGCCCTTGGGGCCGAGCGTGCTCTTGACCGTGTCGGCCAGCTTATCCACGCCGCGCATGAGCGCCGAGCGTGCTTCAATTCCGTAAAGAATATCCTTTGCCATAATAATTTAATCTCCTTTGATCATATAATATGTGTGCGATTATTCAACGATGGCGAGAATGTCGCTCTGGCGCACGATGTTGTATTCGACGCCGTCGGCCTTGACCTCGGTGCCTGCGTACTTGCTCGTGATGACCTTCTGACCGACCTTCACGACCATCTCGACCTCGTGACCGTCCACCATTCCGCCGGGACCGACGGCTACGACCTCGGCCACCTGGGGCTTCTCCTGCGCGGATGCCGTCAGAATGATGCCGGTCTTGGTCTTTTCCTCTGCCTCAACAAGCTTGATGACAACTCTGTCTGCCAATGGTTTGATCGTCATTTGTAAAATCCTCCGTGAATGAATTGATCGCGCAGGGCATGTGCGCCCTGCTTTGATGATACGTTAGCACTCAAATTAGGTGAGTGCCAAACCACACATATATTCTATACGTTTTTTTGGAAAAATCAAGCCCTTTTCGGGGAAGTTAACACTTTATTAACAAATGCAAAAAAAGGCGGTGAAAACGCCGTCTGATGTTGTCGTGACAGGAGGGGAAACGTCTTGGAAATACTGGAGTTTTTCAATGCTTATCTGCTTGGCGCGCTCGTGCCCTTGGGGCTTGGTGCGGTGGGTCTGTTCTTTGCGGTGCGCTTGCGCGCCTTTCCGTTTTTGCACCCCGTGCGCTTTTTCCGCGCGCTGTTTCAAAAGCGTGACAGAGGCGGGATATCGCCCTTGCGCGCGCTGTCTATGGCGCTGGCAGGCGTACTGGGCGTGGGCAATCTGGTCGGGGTGTCGGCGGCGATCGCGGCGGGCGGCGCGGGCGCGGTGTTCTGGATGTGGATGAGTGCCACGGTCGCCATGCTGCTCAAATATGCCGAAATCGTGCTGGCGCTCGGTCATCGGCGCGTGCGTGCGGATGGCGTGCGCGGCGGTGCCATGTATTATATGGAGGACGCCTTTCAGGGCAAGCGGGCGTGGATCGGTCGACTGATTGCGGGCGTATTTGCCGCGCTGTGCTTTGTTAATGCGTTGGGCATGGGCTGTGTGGTGCAGGTCAACGCCATGTCGAGCGCACTTCACGGCGTGTGCGGCTTTCCGCAATGGCTGCTCGGCGCGATCACGGCGGTCGTTGTATTCATCGCGGGTCTTGGCGGCGCGCGTGCCATATCGTCGATCACCGAACGGTTGGTGCCGCTCATGACGGTGGGCTTTGCCGTCATTTCACTCGTCGCCATCGGTCAGCGAGCAGGTGAGGTGCCTGCGCTGCTCCGGACCATTTGCACCTCGGCGTTCGCTCCCGATACGGCTACACAGAGTGCCCTTGGCGGTGTGGGCGGCTTTTTGCTGTCGCGCGCCTTACGCTTTGGTACCATCCGAGGGCTGCTGTCCAACGAGGCAGGCTGCGGCACCTCGCCCATGGCACATGCCACGGCCGACACGGACGATGCGGCAGCGCAGGGCTGCCTTGGTATCGTTGAGGTGTTCGTCGACACGCACGTGCTGTGCACCATGACAGCGCTGGTCGTGCTGCTCGCGTGGGATCAGGTCGCCGCCTTGGGCGACGCCCCCATGCTTATGACGTTGCGTGCCTACGAAGCGTTACTTGGACGAGGCGCGGGTATTTTTCTTGCTGTTTCGGTGCTGTTCTTCGGACTTGCCACGTTGCTTTGCTGGTCGCACTATGCGGCCGAGTCGTGTGCCTATCTCGTTGGAGAGGGGGAAAAGCGCTCGGCGCTTGTCCGTCGGGGCTGCCTTTGGCTATATTGCGCCTTTTGTGCCGTCGGCGCGGTGAGCGCACCGCCGAGCGTCTGGACGGTCGCCGACTTTTCCATTGGCACCATGACATTGCTCAATCTCGTCGTGCTGTGCCGTATGCACCGAGAGGTGGAGCAGCGCTCACGGTGCCTGACACAAAAAAAGAGCCGCGATTGACGCGGCTCTTTGCCATTATTTTGCAATGATTTTTTGCTTTTTCAGCACAGTGCGGACGTAAATGAGAGCGGCGATGGCGAACAGGCAGGCAAGACCCGAGAGGATTTGCTGTCCGTAGATGTGCACGCCGAGCACCGTGTTGTCGTTTGCCTGCACAGCCTTGAGAATACGGCTGCCGCCAAGCGCAGCCAGGAAACCGATGATGCCGCCGACGCTGTTTTTGATAGCCGAGGCCTGAACGAAATATTTTTCATCTACGTAGCTGTAAATGATGTTGAGCGAATTCTGACCGATACCTGCCTGCGCAAAGTTGAAAACGAGCGTGTAGACGATGACCAGCCACCAAAGCGCGGGTGTGGTGAATATGTTAATGAAATAGGATGCGATGAGCAGGCAAAGACCAAGCGTGATGCCGTCAGCATAGGTGTGCTTGTCGGTGAACAGCGCGATGGGACGGGTCATGGCAAAGCGCCCCATCTGGCCGACGATATTGATGAGCTGAACGGCGCCGACCTTCATGGCAAGCTCACTCAGCTTATACGTGCCCATCGAGCCGAGCAGCAGATAGTGCGCGACCTGCCAAAGCGAATAGGCAATGACCACCGAAACAAATCCGCGGTTGCAAAACAGCATTTTGGCGACCTGCCAGAGCGGTACGATGTCCTGCTTTTTGGGCGGCTCGCTGATGCGGTTTTTCATGAGCATCAGGCAAAGAAAATCAAGACCGCAGATGACGGTCATGATGCAGGCGGTCAGAATAAAACCCATGCGAAGATTGCCGGCAACTTCGTAATAGTCGATCACGCGGCTCATGACGAAGGTGACGATGACGCCCGTGAGCAGCGAGATCATTTCCTTGGTGCCCGCAAAGCGCGCGCGTCTTGCCGGGTCAACGTAGGAGTTACCCCAACGGAAAATGACCGAGGTGACAAGGTAGTTGCCGAAATAGCCGAGCAGCATACAGCCAATGACGATCACCTTCTTGTGCGCGACCTCAAACGGTAAGAACGGAACGAGGTAGAGCGCGGTGAACAGTAGCTGTGCAATCAGATGCACCGTGGCGGCCACGCGTTTGACGTTGGCAATGCGCTGAACCACGAAAACGGCGGCAAGCTGAAACAGAAACGCGACCGAGATCAGCGATTGAATGATGGCGATGGTCGGATCGTCCAGCCCGATGTGAAGCAATAGCTTGGTCAGAAACGGCTCGGCGACCAACAGCGCGATGAAGTATTCAAATGCACACTCAATGGTGTACGCGCGGCGCGATCGCTTGTAGTCGCGTGCCTCAAATGGCGAGGCGACGGTGTTTTGTTCGTTCATTTAATGTGTACCCTCCAGTCAGATCAAATGTACGTGAATTCAAAGCGTTGCTATTGTAGCACCGCGCAGACATTTTGTCAATAGAATTGAACGATTTTTTTAAAATAAAAGCGGACGCAGCGCGTCCGCTTCCGATTTATCTTCCGAGCATGATGCGAATGATCTCTTTGTCGGTTTCGCTCATGCCGTCGCGAGCCAGTTGACCGACGTTGCGAATGGTGTTCTCCACGCCTTTGGTGACGATGCCGTCACCGCCGAAAAATTCGCGTCCCGTGCGTGCCATATCGAAGCCCATGATGCCCGCCTCGACCGCCATAGCGATCTTGGCCGCACACGAGGGCTTGGCACCGTCGCAAATGGTGCCCGACAAAATAGCGACCGCGTTGACCAGCGTGTGTGCGATCTCGTGCAGACGACCGCCGTGCAGATAGCAAATACCGGCACCCGCGCCGCAGCCCGCGCTGATGGCACCGCAATAAGCCGACAGACAACCAATGCCCGTCTTCTGATGCACCGTGATCAGGTCGGCAACAATGAGCGCGCGAAGCAGTGCCTCCTCATCTACGCCCATTTCGCGAGCGTAAACGATGACGGGCAGCGAGGCGGTCATGCCCTGATTGCCGCTCTCGGACAAAATGCAAACGGGCAGTTCACAGCCGCTCATGCGGGCATCCGAGCCTGCGGCGGCGTAGGCTCGCGCCTTGTCCTTCATGGAAATGTTACCGTCGCCGTAGAGCAGTCGTCCGATGGACGCGCCGTATTCATGACGCAGACCTTCCTCGGCAATGGTCATATTCATATCGATCTGACGTTGCAGATAGGGGCGCAGCTCGTCGAGCTCGGTTTCGGTCGCAAAATCCACGATGCGCTCGACGCTGAGCAGCGAACGGTCAGCGTCGTTTTTGGTGTTATCGGCGTCCTGCTCACCGCCGCGATAGCGGGCGATGCGATCCTCGCCGTCGCACTCGGCCAGCACGAGATTGGTATGGTAGCCCGTGATCTGCACGCGCGCCGTGTGCGAGGCGCCCGTGCCGATCAGCAACAGATCGAACGTGCAGGGGGAACTCAGCTTTTCGACCGTCATGGCGCAATCGCTCATGCACTGCGCGATGCGGGGGCGGTCAGCTTCGTTCAGGATTGATAAAAGCTCAAGGCGCAGATCGTATCTGCCCGATACAAGTCCTGCCGCGACGGCAGCTTCGACACCGTGCAATCCGCCCGTGGCGGGTACGATAACGCTTTTGACGTTTTTGATGATATTGCCGCTCAAGTGGATGCGAACCGACGTAGGCTCACCGCCCAAAAGGTCGCGCAAAATGGCGGCGGCGTAGGCGATGGCGATGGGCTCGGTACAGCCCATGGCGCATTGCAGCTCCTCCTTGAGGATGGCGGTATATGTCGTATGAATGGTTTGAGAGAGCATAAGGTGCCCCTTTCGACAGTTTTCTTGATGATAGTGTACCACAAGACAGGCGCGATGTCAAGCAAAAAAGGGGCTTTTGAAAAGCCCCTTTGGATTATCGGTTCATTTTCTTATCATACGCGACGGCGAGGTCGACGACAAGTCCGTAGCTGCGTGTCCCTTCGGTGCCTTGCAGTTTCAGATAGGTGTCGTTGACTGTGCCCGATACCTCACCTGCGACCGAGTCGCGATAGCGGTCGAAAAATTCGCTGTAAGCGCGCTGCTCGTATTTGATCTCGTGAGAGAGGCGGTCGCGCGCCTCGTAATACAGTTCGTCGTCGGCACGGTACAAGGCGCTTGCCACGTATTCGTACATATTCAGATATCCGCTGTAACGGATATAGGGGTCGTCCGAGCCGATGCAGACAAGATAGGCAATGAAATTTGCCTCGTCTTCACGGGCGATGCCGCGCTGATGCGCCAACTCGTGCGCAGCGGTGAAGGGCAGCGTGTAGTCGGGAAAATCGACGTTGAGGTTGGCCTCTCCCGTGAAGAAGGAATACACGCCCGTGATGTGGGTGTAGGACATGGGCACGCTGAGCATGACGGGCTTGACGCGGCTGTCAAAGTGCCCTAAAAACGCGTGCTCGGCACACAGCTTATCATAGGCATCCATGAGCTTTTCGTTCAGCTCGTCCAGCGTGTAGGGCATGACCGAAAAACTTTGGGGAAGATAGCGG
This sequence comes from Eubacteriales bacterium, assembly GCA_045543375.1. GTDB lineage: Bacteria > Bacillota > Clostridia > Oscillospirales > CAG-272 > SIG644. The sequence continues at coordinate 36,403 of JAZQMI010000065.1, forward strand.
ATATTGTCCGCCTCGCGCGAGAGCGCATCGGTCAGATGCAGCGCCGTTTGATAAAGATCATCTGCGCTGACTTTTTGGCGGTCAAGATCAAGCTTGCTCTCGTGAGAGAGCGTCGCGCCAAAGTAACCGGCATTGAACACCAGCACGAACAAGATGAATAAAACGCATGCAAACGAGAGCAGCTTGAGCAGATACACGCCCACGGCGCGCCACGAGGTGCAGCAGTTGCGAACGGCGTAGGCGATCAGCAGTACGAGTGCGACGGGCGAGAACAGCAGAATACCCTCGGCCAGCGAAAAAGGTAGGGGGGAGGTAAGAGTGCCGAGAGCAGCGCGCAGCGGTTGGCTGACAAAACGATTGAACCCGTCGGCAAAGTCGGGCGAGAGCCGAAAAGCGACGGTGAGCGCGGCACAAACGAGGGCCAGCGCAAACAGAACGATACATGCGCGCGGGATGCGCTCGTTTTGGGGACGGTGAGCGGAACGGTTCATAGCGTATCTCCTTTATTCATCAAGACAAATCAGACGGTCAAGGTGACCCTTGATCTCGTCGGGGATATGGCAGAGAATGTCGTCGGGCAGCGGTGCGCAAAGCGTCAGCGTGTTTCCCGTGGACGGATGTGCAAAACGCAACGCGTAGGCATGTAAGCATTGACGCGTCGGGACGTCACTTGCAGATTTTCCATACAGCCCGTCACCTGCGATGGGTGTGCCAAGGCTTGCAAAGTGTACGCGGAGCTGATGCGTGCGTCCCGTATGCGGTTCGGCAGCGACCAGACAACGACGCGCCGTCCCGATCGACCAATCACACAGCACACGATAGCGCGTCAGCGCAGCCTGCGCACCCGAAGCATCGGTAGCGCACACCTCGCGCAAAATGATGCTGTCGGCGGTGCGGCGTATGGGGTGCGTGATCTCGCCCTGCCGCTCGACGGGAACGCCATCAAGAACGGCGAGATAAGTCTTTTGCAGGTGCTTTTGCCGCATGTCCTCGGACAGCGCAGCGGCGGCGCGGCGATTGCGGGCGATGAGCACGATACCGCTCGTTTCCCGATCAAGACGGGTGATGGGGCGAAACACGCGGGCACGCCCGGTGCGAGAAATATCGTAGGCGGCAGCGGCGTTGGCCAGCGTATCGTCAAAATGCCCGAGTGAGGGGTGGGTGGGCATGTTCCCGGGCTTGTTGCAAACGAGTATGTCGTCGTCCTCGTAGAGAACGGGCGGCATGACGCCTGCGGGAACGACGCTCGTGCATGCATCTTCATCATCCAGCATGAGCGTCAGATGCTGCCCTGCGCGGAGCATGGCGCGAACGGTGACACGACGGCCGTCAAGCAGTATGCCGTCCTCTTTTTGTTTGAGGTGCGCAATGGTACGACGCGACAGAGATAGCTCGCGGCAAAGATAATCACGCAGCAGCATGCCGTCGTTTGCGGCTGATATGATCCATTCCATGCGTCCACCTCCTCGCCATTCGATGCTCTTATTATAAACGAAAACACGCGCATATACAAGAGGCTTTGACGAAAATTTGCCGCAAATCATAAATGACCGCCCGACCGCGTAAATATGTGACAGCGCTTCTGATGAGAAAAACGGAGGAGATCGGCATGAAACAGGGGAGAGAACGGGCACCGTGGGCACGCCTTGCCGCCGCTCTTGCACTCACGGCGATGGCGGTGCTGTACCTCAAGCACGGTGATATTGCAGCCGAGGCAGTGCGGCGCGGACTTGTACTGTGTGCTCAAACCATGATCCCTTCGCTCTTTCCCTTTATGGTCGTTGCCGAGCTGACGGTGCGGAGCGGCGTGGGGCAGTCGCTCGCTCGCCCGTTCGTTCGGCTGTTCGGACGGCTGCTCGGCGTGACCGAGAGCGGTGGCTGTGCGCTCGTTCTCGGTGTGCTGTGCGGCTTTCCCGTCGGTGCCAAGGTGGCGGCGTCTTGTTACCGCAGCGGCACGATGGACGAACGAGAGCTGAACTGTGTGCTCGGTATGTGCAGCGTCCCCAGCGCAGCGTTTCTCATCGGTGCCGTGGGTAAGGGTTTGCTCGGAAGTGCATCCGTCGGCAAAGCATTGCTGATCTTGACGGTGTGCTCCGCCCTTACCGTCGGATTGCTTTTGCGCCTGATTTCATTTTCTCACGCGACGCCCGCTGTGCGGCAGCCACGCGGCGTGGCCGTGAGCAACAAATGGGATGCCTCGCTGCTGTCCGCATCCATATCCTCGGCGGCGAACGGTATGCTTGGAATATGCGCCACGGTGGTGGTGTTCAGCGCGCTGATCGGCGTGCTTGAGCCCTATGCGCAGGCCATCGGACTGCCTGAAATGGCGCGCGCATGGATCGTAGGCGTGCTCGAGCTGTCGACGGGAACGGTGCGTGCCGCTGCGCTGCCGCCGACCGAGGCCGCCGTGCTGTGCGCTGCCATGGCGGGGTGGGCGGGGCTTTCGGTGCATTGTCAGATTTTGTCCGTCTGCGACGGCTGTCCCGTGTCGCTCGGACGGTTTTGGATATCCCGCGCCTTGCAGGCGGTGCTGTGCGGGGGCGGCATGTGGCTGCTTTTGCGTGCGGGGACCGTTGTGTTGCCTTGTGTGCCGGGGGTGTCGCCCGTCGGGCCGGCGGCGAGTGAGAGCGTTGGAGTGCAGGTGTGGCAGAGCGTGTGCATGATGGGATTTTGGGCGGCGGTCGCCGTCCTTTGGATAAAGCGGACGAAGGGAGGCGGAGCGCGTGAAGAAAAGAAAACCGCTGTGGCAAAAAATGAGGGATGATTACGGTCGGGCAACGCTGCGCTGCTGCCGTGCCGAGCTGATGGGCTGCTCGCGCATGACGGTGCAGGGCTGCACCGAAATATTGGAATACGGCAAAACGTGCATTCGTCTGGCCGTCTGTGACCCCGACGTGCGCGAGCTGGTCGTGTGTGGAGAGGGCTTGGTGTGTCTGTCCTATCAGCCCGATGCCCTTATGATTGAGGGGTGCGTGCACGCGCTTCGTTTTTGTGATGGCGCGGGAAGTGAAAAGGAGGCGGGGAGATGAAGGCGTATCATTGGCTACTTGGTTACGTCGAGTGTCGCGTCAGAGGGGACCACGCCGCCTGCTTTTTCAATCTTTGCCGCGAGCGCGGCTTTACTTATGCGCCCGTCCGGCCGCGTGAGGCGGACGACAGTGCCTTCGTCTGCCGCTGCTCACTCTCGCATTGGAAAACGATCGCACAATGCTGTGCGGCACGCGGCATCGACGCTCGCGTGAGTGTGCGCGGCGGACTTCCCATGCTGCTTTACCGCTACCGATTGCGTGCGGGGCTTGCCGTCGGTGTGCTGCTCATGATCGCGCTCACGTTTGTTTCGGGACGCGTCGTATGGGACGTGCGCGTGCAAAGCGACGACGGCGTGAGCGAGATGGAGGCACGTGAACAGCTACGCGCATGCGGATTGCACGTCGGTGCGTGGATCCCGTCCATCGAAACGGACGAGGTCGAGAGCCGATTGCTCATCGAATCGGACGATATTGCCTGGGTGTCGGTCAACATGAAGGGTACGGTCGCCTACGTGCAGCTTCGCGCGCTCAAGCAGCCCAAAAGCCAGCGGACGGACGAGCCGACCAATCTGGTGGCACGCTGTGAGGGCGTGATCGAATCGGTCAAGCTCATCTCGGGGCAGGTGGCGGTCAAGCCGGGAGATCTTGTCCGCAAGGGCGAGCTGCTCATCTCGGGTGTGCGCGATTCGAGCGTGCAGGGCTACGGTATCGGCAGCGCGCAGGGCGAGGTTTTGGCTCGCACCGAGCACATCTTGACGGTCAAGGTCGACCGCGCAAGCGAGCAAAAGGTGTATACGGGGCAAAAAATTGCACAAAAAACGCTGTTTTTTTTCGGAAAAGCGATAAAAATTCAAAAAAGTACTGGAATTATAGAGGGGAATTGTGATACAATAAAGAAGCTGGAAATATTTGACCTTGGAAAAGGGGCGGCTTTGCCCATTTCAATGGAAACGGTCGTGCTGTATACCTACGAGCTCGTGCCCGTCACGCTGGACGACGAAGCGCTTACAAGACGCGCTTACGAGCAGCTTGGGCGCGCGCTGACGGCAGCGACCGAGGGGGCGACGCTGCTTTCCAAGCAGGTCAGCACCGAGCTGACGGACACGGGCATACTGCTCCGGTGTCGGTACCGGTGCGTGGAAAATATTGCCGAGCCGCTCGTCTTTGATGTGCAAAGTGAATGAGCGGACAGCGGCAGGGAGAGAGGGAAAATTATGGGTGCACAAAAGAGAACGCTGTCCGTACCGAGTGCCGAGATCACGGCACGCATGTTCGGCGCGTTTGATGCCAATATCAAGCTGATCGAGCGCGCCTTCGGCGTGGTCGTACGCAACCGCGGCGCCGGGCAGGACGGTGAGGATATTCTGACCGTCGAGGGCGAGAGCGAGCAAGCCGTCGGGCAGGCGGCCGAGGTGCTTGAAGCAGTGCGGACGGTGGCCGAGCAGGGCGAGAGCGTGCCCGAGCAGTCGGTGCGGTATATCATCAGCATGGTCAGCGCGGGTGAGAAAAGTGCGCTTGGCGAGCTTGGTGACGACTGCATCTGTGTGACGACGCGCGGCAAGCCCATCAAGGCCAAAACGGTGGGACAGAAAAAGTACGTCGATGCCATTCGCAAAAACACCATTATTTTCGGCGTGGGACCTGCCGGTACGGGTAAGACGTTTCTTGCCGTTGCCATGGCGTTCAAGGCGCTGCGCGTGAAAAAGGTCAGCCGCATCATTCTGACGCGACCTGCCATCGAGGCGGGCGAGCGGCTGGGCTTTTTGCCGGGCGACCTGCAAAGCAAGATCGACCCCTATCTGCGCCCGCTTTACGACGCGCTGTTTGAAATGATGGGCGCGGAAAATTATCAGCATTGCGTGGAAAAGCAGACCATTGAGATCGCGCCGCTGGCGTATATGCGCGGACGCACGCTGGACGACTCGTTCATCATTCTCGACGAGGCACAAAACGCCACGCCTGAGCAAATGAAAATGTTTCTGACGCGTCTGGGCTTCAATTCCAAGGCGGTCATCACGGGCGATATGACGCAGACCGACCTGCCGCGCGGAACCAAGAGCGGTCTTTCCATGGCGGTGCAGATCCTCGATCACGTCGAGGATATCGCCATCCATCACTTCAGCGAACGCGACGTGGTGCGTCACCATCTGGTGCAAAAGATCATAGAGGCCTACGATCGCTTTGAGAAAAAAGCACGCGAGGAGCAGGATCACACCCGCCCCCATGCGGTCAGAAAATTCAACAAATCATGATAAAGGACGGACAAAACAATGAAATTGACGGTTTATTTTGAAAATCAACACGAGCAGCCCATCACCTACAAGCTGAAAATGCTGCTTCGCCGCGCCATTGAGGCGACGCTCGCTTACGAGAACTACAACAATGACGTAGAGGTCAGCGTGACGCTGACGGACGATGCAGGCATTCACGAGCTCAACGCCCGTTTCCGTGGTGTTGACGCTCCCACCGACGTGCTGTCCTTCCCGCTCTTTGACTTTGAGGGCGATATGGACGAGCCCCCCATCGACGAAATGGAGAACATGCTGGGTGATA
>JAZQMI010000066.1:0-5176 GCA_045543375.1 Eubacteriales bacterium
CTCCGCCAGTTTATGGAGGCACTGAACAAGCTGGGTCTGGAATCCGTGGGCGTGCAGGGCGAGCCCTTTGACCCCAACGTCCACAACGCCGTCATGCGGGAGGATGCCGAGGGCATCGACGAGGAGATCGTCACCGCCGTATTCCAAAAGGGCTACAAGCTGGGGGACAGAGTGCTCCGTCCCGCTATGGTTAAAGTTGCTAATTAACATCACTAATTAAGGGAAACCTATTAGAATAGGTAACCCCTGATTCAACCTTAGTCACCGTTATCAGCGGCTGATTTCCCATCGGAGAGGCCAAAAATACGCGGCAATACATCCAGTATTGCCTGTGTCTTTTGTCTCTCTCCAATAAAAAATCATCTCACTGCTAACGGCAACACGATTCCATCAGCGGTTACCGAAACACACTAAAACAAACTTTACTAATTATTTATTGGAGGTAATGATTATGGCAAAGATTATTGGTATTGACTTAGGTACGACTAACTCCTGCGTGGCGGTTATCGAGGGCGGCGAGGCCGTCGTCATCCCCAACGCCGAGGGCGCCCGCACCACCCCCTCTGTGGTACACTTTAAGAAGGATGGCGAGCGTGTGGTAGGCCGCGTGGCCAAGCAGTCCGCCGTGTCTGCTCCCGACCGCACCATCGCGTCTATTAAGCGCGATATGGGCACGCCCAACACCGTCACCGTGGACGGCAAGCCCTACACCCCTCAGGAGATCTCCGCGATGATCCTGCAGAAGCTCAAGGCAGACGCCGAGGCATATCTTGGCACCAAGGTGACCGAGGCGGTCATCACCGTCCCCGCTTATTTCTCGGACGCACAGCGACAGGCAACCAAGGATGCAGGTAAGATCGCAGGTCTTGAAGTCAAGAGAATTATCAACGAGCCTACCGCAGCAGCTCTTGCTTACGGTATGGATAAGGAAGATAAGCAAAAGATCATGGTCTTCGACCTTGGCGGCGGTACGTTCGACGTATCTCTGCTTGAGATCGCAGACGGCGTGTTCGAGGTGCTTGCCACCAACGGTGATACCGTTCTGGGCGGCGACGATTTCGACCAGCGCATCATCAACTGGATGGCAGACAAGTTCCAAAGAGAAAACGGCATCGACCTGCGCAAGGATAAGATGGTGCTTCAGCGCCTGAAGGATGCTGCCGAGAAGGCAAAGATCGAGCTGTCGGGTATGACCTCGGCAGACATCAATCTGCCTTTCATTACGGCAACGGCCGAGGGCCCTTTGCACTTTGAGGCAACGCTGACGCGCGCCGAGTTCGACCGCATCACGGCAGACCTGGTTGAGAGAACCATGGTTCCCACCAAGAAGGCACTGGCCGATGCAGGTCTGAGCGTGAGCGACATTGACAAGGTTCTGCTGGTCGGCGGCTCGACGAGAATCCCCGCCGTTCAGGAGGCTGTCAAGAAGTTCATCGGCAAGGAGCCCTTCAAGGGCATCAACCCCGACGAGTGCGTCGCACTCGGCGCGGCTATTCAGGGCGGCGTGCTTGGCGGCGACGTCAAGGACCTTCTGCTGCTCGACGTCACGCCTCTGTCGCTGGGTATCGAAACGCTGGGTGGCGTCTTCAACAAGATTATCGAGAGAAATACCACCATTCCCGTCAAGAAGAGCCAGGTCTACTCGACCGCAGCCGACGGTCAGACGTCGGTTGAGATCCACGTGCTGCAGGGTGAGCGCGAAATGGCTGCCGGTAACACCACGCTCGGTCGCTTCCACCTCGACGGCATCGCTCCCGCTCCCCGCGGCGTACCTCAGATCGAGGTCACCTTCGACATCGATGCTAACGGTATCGTCAACGTTACCGCAATGGATAAGGGCACGGGTAAGGAGCAGCACATCACCATCACTTCTTCCACCAATATGAGCCAGGAGGACATCGACAAGGCTGTCCGCGATGCGGAAATGTTTGCCGAAGAGGACAAGAAGATGAAGGATGCGGTTGAGACCAAAAACCGCGCCGAGTCCATGATCTTCCAGAGTGAGAAGACGCTTGGCGAGATCGGTGACAAGGTTGCCGAGAGCGATCTGAGTGAGGTCAAGGCTGCCATCGAGAAGCTCAAGGAAACGGTCAAGACGGACAACACCGAGGCCATCAAGGCAGACACCGAGGCACTTGAGAAGGCGTTCTACGCCGTATCCGAAAAGCTGTACGCCGCACAGGGCGCGCAGCAGGGTGACCCCAACATGGGCGGTGCTCAGGGTGGCGACGGCACCTACTACGACACCGGCTTTGAGGATAACAGCAACAATCAGTAATTGATCAGATACACCGGGCGGGAAAGGGCAATTTTGCTCTTTCCCGCAAGGGCGTGTTGCCCCTATCCATGCGCCCGACGCCGTCGGACGCGTCGCTATGGGCAACGCATACACAAGAAAGACAGAGGTTTGTTATGGCAGATAAAAGAGATTATTACGAGGTGCTGGGCGTCGACAAGGGCGCCGACGATGCCGCCATCAAACGCGCGTATCGCAGCCTCGCGAAGAAATATCACCCCGACCTGAACCCCGGTGACAAGGTCGCTGAGGAAAAGTTCAAGGAGGTCAACGAGGCGTACGGCGTGTTGTCGGATGCCGACAAAAAGGCCAAGTACGACCAGTTCGGTCATGCGGCGTTCGATCCGTCCATGGGGGGCGGCGGACAGGGCTTTGGCGGCTTCGGCGGGTTTGGCGATTTTGGCGATATCGGCGACATTTTCGGCTCGTTTTTCGGCAGTGGCTTCGGTGGCGGTTCGTCGCGCCGACGCAACCCCAATGCGCCGCAGCGCGGTGACGACATCTCGCTTCGCCTGACCGTCACGTTTGAAGAGGCGGCCTTCGGCACCAAAAAGGATATTACCTACACCCGCATCGCCTCGTGCTCCGAATGTAAAGGTACGGGTGCCAAGGGCGGCACGGGTGTGGAAACGTGTCCCGACTGTAAGGGTAGCGGACAGAAGGTGGTCGTCCAGCGCATGGGCGGCATGTCGTTCCAGTCCACAGGCATTTGCGACAAGTGCCGCGGAACGGGTAAGATCATCAAAAATCCCTGCGACAAATGCCGCGGAACGGGCAACATGCGCGAGAATAAAAAGCTGACCGTCACCATTCCCGCCGGTATCGACAACGGCGAGAGGATCGCGCTGCGCGGTATGGGCTGCGACGGTAAAAACGGAGGTCCCGCCGGTGATCTCATCATCACCGTTTCGGTGCGCGATCACGCCATTTTCGAGCGCGACGGCTTCAATATTTATTGCGAGGTGCCCATCACGGTCGCCGAGGCAACGCTGGGAGCCGAGATCAACATTCCTTCGCTGGACGGTGAGCTGAAATATACCATCCCCGAGGGCACGCAGCCGGGCACGTCCTTTACCGTCAAGGGCAAGGGCATCACCGTGCCGCGCAGCCAGAACCGACGCGGCGACCTCATTTTCGTGGTCACGGTCGAGATCCCGAGAGGGCTCAACGATAAGCAGCGTGAGGCGATGCAGAAGTTTGCCGACAGCTGCGGCAAGAGCAATTACAGCAAAAAAGAGGGCTTTTTCAAGCGCTTTTTCGGATAAGGAGTTTTGACTATGGCATACGATAAGGATTACGTCTGCGAGGATCGCGGCGACGTGCAGGAATGGACGCAGATCAAGGTGACCGTGCCGCTGGAGCGATTGGACGAGCTGGTCGCCATCATGAGCATGATCTCCAACCAGTTGCAGATTGAGGATTACAGCGATATCGATCTGGCGTCGTGCTACGGCGATCTCATTGATGAGAGCATTCTCAACGCCGATAAGACCATTGCCTCGGTGTCGGTCTACGTAGCGGGTCACCGCCCCGTGAACGACGAGCTCGCCTTTTTGCGCGAGCGCATGGCGCAGGCGGGTCTTGCCGAGAGTGCCAAGATCGAGCTTAACGGTGTCAACGAGCAGGACTGGGCCAACGCATGGCGCGCCTACTATAAGCCGCTGCACATTGGTGAGCGCATGGTCATCGTGCCTGCGTGGGAGGAGTACGAGCCAAAGAACGGCGAGATCGTGATCACCATGGATCCCGGTATGGCGTTCGGTACGGGCTCGCACGAGACGACCAGACTTGTCATCGAGCTGCTTGAAAAATACACCAAGCCGGGCTGCCGCATGCTCGACGTCGGCTGCGGAAGCGGCATCCTTGCCATTTGCGCGTCCAAGCTGGGCGCGGGCGAGTGTCGCGCTTACGATATCGACCCCACCGCCGTGCGCGTGGCAAACGAAAATGTCGAAAAAAGCGGCATCACCAATGTGAAGTGCGGCGTGGCAGACCTGCTTCGCGGCGTGGACGAGAGCCGTCCTTACGATCTCATCACGGCCAACATCGTGGCCGATATTATCATTCGCATGGCACCCGACGTGGGCAAGCACATGCATGAGAATACCGTGCTGCTCGTTTCGGGCATCATTCTCGGACGAAGCGATGACGTGGTCAAGGCACTTGAGGACAACGGACTTGCGATCACCGAGCGCGTCGTCGATAACGATTGGTGCGCCATGGCGGTCATGAAAAAATAAGAAAAATTCCATCGAAACCCGTCGACTACTTGACAAAGCGCAAGAGATTTGCTATAATGAGTCGATAAAAACAAAAACCGATACGGAGGAATAAAACATGTTAGTATCCGCAGCAGAAATGCTCAAAAAGGCAAAGGCCGGTCACTATGCGGTCGGTCAGTTCAACATCAACAACCTCGAGTGGACCAAGGCTGTCCTGACCACGGCGCAGGAGTGCAATTCTCCCGTCATCCTGGGTGTTTCCGCAGGTGCAGGCAAGTATATGGCCGGCTTCAAGGTCGTAGCCGATATGGTCAAGGCCATGATCGAGTCTTTGAACATCACCGTTCCCGTGGCCATCCACCTCGACCACGGTACCTACGAGGATTGCTACAAGTGCATCAAGGCGGGCTTCTCGTCCATCATGTTCGACGGCTCGCACTATCCCATCGAGGAAAATATCGCCAAGACGCAGGAGCTGGTCAACGTTGCTCACGCGCTGGGCCTGTCCATCGAGGCCGAGGTCGGCTCGATCGGCGGCGAGGAAGACGGCGTTGTCGGTATGGGCGAGTGCGCTGATCCCGAGGAGTGCAAGAAGATCGCCGATCTTGGCGTAGACATGCTGGCTGCCGGTATCGGTAACATCCACGGCAAGTATCCC
>JAZQMI010000067.1:0-6779 GCA_045543375.1 Eubacteriales bacterium
GGCATTCGCACCATTGGCGAGCTCGCACGCTGCGACGAGGCCATGCTGCGCCGGGCCATGGGCGAGATCGGCAGTACCATCTGGAAATACGCCACGGGACGCGACGATGAACCGGTGCACTCGTATTACGAAAGGCACGAGGTCAAGTCCATCGGCAACGGTACGACCTTCCGGCGCGATATTTACACCAAAGAGGAAATGCACGCGGGCATCGTCATGCTGTGCGACGAAGTGGTCTGGCGGCTGCGTAACGAGAACAAAAAATGCACGGTGGTGCAACTGACCATTCGCGACACGGACTTTCATACCATACAGCGTCAACGCAAGCTCGCGACGCCTACGTGGTTGCAGTCGGACATCATTTCGACGGCACAATCGCTGGCAACCGAAAACTGGAGAAACGGCATGCGCGTTCGTATGCTGACCGTGACCGTTTCGGGACTGGTCGCGCCCGATATGGTATCGCAGCAAATGACGCTGTTCGATGAGCCCGGCGAAACGGAGCGCAACGAGAAGCAGGAAAAGCTCGAGCAAGCACTCTTGAATATTCGCCGCAAAAAGGGCGTCGACAGTATTTATCGCGGCATGTACGACGAGCGGGAGCTTGGCGTGAGTAACCGAAAAAAGGCGGACGACCAAAAACAATAAAATTTTGTAAAAAGCCCTTGACAAGAGTCCCACAATGTGATATGATATATCCGTTCGGGGCGTTAGCGCAGTTGGGAGCGCACAACACTGGCAGTGTTGGGGTCAGGGGTTCGAATCCCCCACGCTCCACCAAAAGGGACACCATTCGGTGTCCCTTTTTGCTTTTAGGTGGAGCACTCGGGGCGAGAGGTCTTTGCCACAGAATATCATCCTCGCTTGCAAGGCGTGTGCTCGGCCCGCGAGAGTTCGAAACTCGAACCATCGTATAAAAAAGACCACCATTTGGTGGTCTTTTTACATTATTTCTTCTCAAAGATCTCCACGCTCACGCGCAGCGTATGCTGTTTTGCCGCGAGCAGGGCACGGTAGTGTCCGTTGCGATTGGCGGCGGTCTTGTTCAAGTCCACGATGGTACCGTCCGTGGTGTAGCGGCAGCACCAGTTCTCATACGAAACGGTCAGCGTGCGGTCGTCGACGCGGATATCGGCAGCCGTCTCGCCGTCAAAGCAAAGAGCCGGTAAGGCAAATCCGATTTTGCCCTCGCCTTGCAGCGTGATTTCTACGCCTCGTTCGCTGACGGTATAGGTTTCCCGAACCGTCTTGCCACCCTCAAAGTGGCAAAGCAGCGTGGCACGTGCGCTGTCCGCTGCGGTGTCGTGGCAGAGCAGTTCATAAGTGTTCTCCGACGCTGCCCCCATACGCCATTTTTGCTGCTCCTTGATGGCGGCGCAAAGCGAGAGCGCGATGGGCTGCTCGACGTCCACTGTGTAGTCCGGCTCGGCAGGGCAGGGGCAGGATAGGCAGATCGCCGACGGCGCGCCCTCGCGATGGACGCGGCCCAGACCGTTTGCGTCGTAATGCGGATCGGCGTTCAGATCAAATTCCAGTGCGTAGCCGCCCGACGTCAAAAACAGCTTGTGGAAGCCCGACGAGGTCAGCGCGGTATGTGGCGTACGGTCGGGCTCGGCGGTGGGGATGGTGTCGTCGCATATGAGATAGGCGGCGTACAGATTGGAGGCCACCGTGGTCATATACTTATCAAAATATGCGTAGAACTCGCAGCCATAGCCGCTCTCGATCGCAAAGCGGTTTTTGACGTGACGGATGGGTTGCTTGAACAGCCAGCGTTCGGTCGCTTCCAGCGCGCGGACACTCGCTGCCTTGAAGCGCGAGGCAAGGTTGAGATTGCCCGCCTTGGCGTAGCGCTTGGCCTCATATTCCAATATAGCACACAGCCATGGCTCGTTATGCAGAAATTGATTGCTTCTGCCGCCGAACGGTATCTCGCCCGTGGTCGATTGCATATCGAGTGTCAAAAGCCCTGCCTTACGCAGGTTTTCATCCACAGCAGCGCTCTGTGCGCCGCAGTAGCCGCGGTCAAGGAGCAGCGCGAACAGTCCCCGTGCGACCAGGTCGTACAGTATGGGATGGTGGCAATCACTACCCACAAGGTCTTGGTACATGCCGTTCTCATCCAGCCATTTGGATTGCTGGAGCAGTTGAAGATCGATAAAGTCGGAGCTGTCGCACAAGCACGCTTGTTGTCTGAAATACTCGCTGACGGCCGTGAACAGCGCCCAGTTGTTGACCGTGTCGTCGGGGGTCTTTGCAAAGACGTTATAGGTGGACGCAATATCGATGGTGCGCAGATGCGTTCTCCAACGCTGCGTCAGTTCGGTGGGCAGAATGCTTGCACGCTCCACCTCTTGCAGGCAGCAGACGATCTCGCGCACCGAAAAGTCGTTGGCCGCCTTGACTGTGGGCATGGTCGCGCAGCAAAATTCCATCATTTCGGCAAAGAGGGACAGCAGATCCTGCCGCTTGCCGTGCGAGATGAGAATGCCGAGGTTGGCGACAAGGCGGGGAAAGCCGTGTTCGGTCAGCCCATTTGCTTTGACCTCGTTGAAATAGCGCAATATGTGCTCGTCGGTGTAGGCGGAGAGAGCCAGCTCCATCAGATGCAGATATTTTTCTTTCACCGTATCACCTCACGCCATGGTTTGCAGCATGCGCTCGGTGACCTCATATTGGCATGCCTTGCCTGCCAGATAGGTGTCACATTCACGCACCATATAATCGCCCATACGTGCCACCTCGCTGCCTGCGCTGCCTGCGATGTGAGGGGTGAGGTAGCAGTTATCAAGCGTGTAGAAGGGATGACCCTTGACGGGCGGCTCGGGATCGGTCACGTCAAGCAAAGCACTCATGTCCGGACGCTCGCGCAGAACGCGCACCAGATCGTCCTCGACCACCTGCGCGCCCCGTCCCGTATTGATGAACACGGCGTTTTCGCGCATGCGGGAGAACAGGTCGTAGTTGAGCATGCCAACCGTTTGCGCGTTGTTTGCCAAGTGGTTGGAAACGACGAACGAGCGCTCAAACAGCGAGGGCAGATCACATTTGGTTACGCCAAGCTCGGCGGCTGCGTCGTCGGACAAAAATGGATCGAACACCAATACGTTCAGTTGGTACGACTTGAGCATTTGAATGACCAGCTTGCCGATCATGCCGGCACCGATGATGCCGACCGTTTCGCCGTAGTTGCCGCGACATTTGTTGAACGCCTTGTGCGCAACGAGATTGTCGTGAGCGTGGTAGAGGCGGTTGGTCAGGAAATATCCCTTGTTGGCCAGAATGATCTGGGCCACCGTCATCTCGGCGACGGGAACGGCGTTGGCCGCCCAAGCAGAAAATACCTTGACGCCGCATGCAAGAAACGGACGCGCAAAGAACTGGACGCTGCCCGCACCGTAAAACACGCATCGGAGCGACGGAAACGCCGTTTTGATTTCCTCCTGCGTCATCACGGGCATGTTCCAGGTGGAAAAAATGAATTCAACGTCGCCAAAGGCGGCAGGATTTTTGAGAACGTCGGCCTTGGTGTAGACTTTTCCCTCGATACCGGTCAGCGCCTGCAGACGGGCAACGGCTTCGGCATCGTAGACGGAAAAGATCTTATCCGAGCTCTCACAAAGAAATATCGCTTTCATTTGTTCTCTCCTGTGATAGATTTGAGCGCGTCGGCCTCGGCATAAAGCTCGTCGAGGCTGCCGTGCGGCATAAACTCAAGCAGCAGCGTGCAATCGGGGGAAAAGAGGGACAGATAATTTCGCCATTCGTCGATCGCCTCGGACAGCGGAAGTCTTAACTCCTGCTTCCAATGGAAGACGTGCAGGCAGCTTGCGTACGGGGCGATTTTGCTCGCGTTTTGTACGTTCTGTGCGGCATCTTGCCATTGAAAGGGCTGCCAGTACATGCGGAAGTGAGCGGAGCCTACCTCGCGCATCAGCCAAACGGCGTCGTCGGGAGATTGCGTCATCGTACCGTGATGACACTCCATGCAAAGCGTCACATCGTGTGCCTCGGCAATCGCGGCGGCAGCACGGCACTTGGCAAGCAGCGCATCCCGCTCGCTTGCTGTCATGTCAGCACCGCTCTTGTTGCCGCACCAAACGCGCAACGTGCGCGTTCCCAATATCTTGGCGGCGTTGATGTAGCTCTCAAGCTCGTCAAGCGGCGTTTCTCCAAGGCGGAAATAGGTGCCGTAGGACGAGCAGACGATGCCGTACTCCTTTTGCAGCGCGACCAGCTCGTTGAGCCTTTCAAAATCGGTGCAGGGCGCGTGAACGTCGCTGCCCCACTCGATATAGTCAAGTCCCGCGCCTTTCATTGCCGCAAGAATTTCCTTCGGGGAGTGCTCACGGAAGGATACAGATACCAGCCCCAAGCGGTATGCGTTCGTGCTCATCGTGCCATCTCCTTTCGCTGCCGTGCCAAAAGTGTTTCAAACCACAACTCGGGGCAGGGCATGGACGAGATGGGAGCGAGCTCGGAGTGCGCACCGCGCGTCAGCGTGCGCGTCGTTCTCGGCGTTCCCGTGTTTTGATCGGGCTTGCGGTCGACGAATGCCGAGCCGTGCGTGCCGATTGCTTTGGCCGAGCACAGCATGGCAGACAGCACCGAGCGCTGCGTCAGCGCCATGTCATAAAGCTGATACAAAGCGGCCAGTTCGGATACGTTGCCGATGCACGCTTGCAGGAAGAAACGGTCGCACAGCGTGCAGACCTTGTCAAAAAGTGCTTGCATTCCTTGGGTGGAACGGTCAAAATCAGCCACGCGGCTCATCTCAAGCTGATAGGTGTGACGGAGCTCTGCCAGATTGCTCTCGCCGTAGCGGACGGCGGGCAGCTCGAAGGTCGGGGCAGGGCGCTCGTGTGCCGGTTGCTTGGCGATGTGCTCGGCTGCGCGCAGACTACCGACCTGCGTCGAGTTGAGTGCGCTGCCGCCCGGACGGTAAACGCCGAACGTACCGGCCGCCTCGCCGGCGACGTACAGACCCATGACCTCACTCTGCCAATGCTCGTCCACCGCCACGCCGCCGTTGCAATGCTGGGCGCAAACGGCGATCTCCAGCATTTCGCTGTCAAGATTGATGCCATGGCTTGCATACAGCTCGATGGCACCCTCGTTCATATGGCGCAAGCGCTCAATGGGCGTGCCGAACAGCGCGCCTGATGCGTCAAGATAGGCGTAGGCTTCCTTGGGAAGCACCTGAAAGCCGTGCTCCAGACCACGGGGATTGTTCAAAAAGTCGAGATAGACGCGATTGCCTTTTTTGATCTCCTCAGCGACGAGCAGATCGACGCGGGACGAGCCGTCCGTCTTTCTCGTATCGAACGGCCACTGATAGCCCTTGAAAAAGATCAGCCCCAGTGATGCCTCACCCAGCGCGTCGTACAGAAATTCACGCTCGTTGCCATGGGCGTCAACCGAAACGTAGCGCGGCAGTACCTGCTGATACGTGCCCGACAAATTCCAACGGAATTTCGTACTGGCAATACCGTACTGCCATTCCTCCATGTTGGACAGTGCCGCACCCGCATCAATGGCAAGACCCGTCGCGCCGTGCTGGCTCTCGGGATATACGGCGTTGCGGTAAATGCCGGCCGGACCGCCCGTGCAGAGAATGACGTTTTGACAAGCGATAACGCTGATCTCGCCCGTCACCGTATTGGCGCAGGCCACGCCCGTGACGGCACCGTTGGCGGTCAGAATTTTGATGACACGCTGAAAATCAAGGATTTCAATTCCTTTGCTCAACGCCGAGCGTTCAAGTGCTTCGGTCATGTACTTGGAGGTCAAAGGCCCGCACGAGGTCGCGCGGGTGCGCGGGTCGTGGTCGGTCTTATATCCTGCGTATTCGCCAAACTCGTTGGTCGGGAAGGGGACACCCAGCTCGACCAGACGCATAAAGCAGCGCGCCGAATAGGCGGCCTCGCACAGCGCGTGCTCGCCCATGACACCGCCGCCCGCGTACAGCGTGTCGGCCATCTCACGCACGCTGTCGCCGTCGGAACCGCACAGCGAGA
Organism: Eubacteriales bacterium; assembly: GCA_045543375.1. Taxonomy (GTDB): domain Bacteria; phylum Bacillota; class Clostridia; order Oscillospirales; family CAG-272; genus SIG644. The sequence goes on from JAZQMI010000067.1 coordinate 6,018, forward strand.
GCTTATAGTAGGTTTGTTTGTCGCTGCCCGTATTGCGTGAGGTTCCCATATAGCGTCCCTCGGTCACGATGGCGACGTCGCGCACACCGAGATCGTATAGCTTATCGGCTGCATTGTAGCCGGCGCAGCCGCTACCGATGATGAGCGTATGGTAGGTGTGTTTCATAATTTTCTGATGTGCATTCCTCCGTCGAGAATGAACGACTGTCCCGTGGTGTAGCCGAACGTGCCGTCGCACAGCGCGACCACCGCCTTGGCAATATCGTCGGGCTGTCCCCAACGACCCAGCGGAACAAGACCGTCTGCGATCAGCTTGTCGTATTTCTCTTTGACGGTTGCCGTCATGCCCGTGGCGATGATGCCGGGGCAGATCTCATTGACCGTGATGCCCTCACTTGCCAGACGGTCGGCAAACAGCTTGGTGATCATGCTCACGCCCGCCTTGGAGATGCAGTATTCTCCGCGGCTTGTCGAGCTGGTGTAGGCCGAGCAGGACGAGATGTTGACGATGCTGCCGCCCTCACCCGCACGGAGCATTTCGTTTGCTACGGCCTGCGTCAAAAAAAGCGTGCCTTTGGTGTTGATACCCATGACAAAGTCGTAGCTTTCCTCGGTCATTTCCAGAACGTCGCGGCGTACCCGGGGGGCAACACCCGCCACGTTAACGAGCACGTGAAGCCGCCCGACATTGCATGCGGTGGTAACAAGTGCGGCGCGATCCTCGGCGTTGGCAAGGAAGTCGGATCGTAGCCATGTCGTTCT
>JAZQMI010000068.1:0-13057 GCA_045543375.1 Eubacteriales bacterium
CATTTTGTAAACAGAAATTTGTAAATTCATCGTCGATTTTTTGCATATTTTTCATTTTTGGATAAATTGCACAACACATAGGCAAAGCAAGGCTCCGCCGCGCGTGCGGCGGAGCCTTGGAATTATCCGCGATGTCTGTAACGTTCTATGATGTCTTTTTGCAACGCCTCATTCAAATGGATGAAGCGGGCAGAATAACCGCCGACGCGCACCATCAGGTGTGCGTATTCCTCGGGGTGCTCCTTGGCACGCAAAAGATCGTCGACGCTGGTCATATTGCCTTGGAAAATCTGACCGCCTCGTTCGATGAAGGTCGTAAGCAGCACGCGGACGATGTCCTCGTTTGCCCAGGTCGGATCAAGGTCCCACATGGTCGATGCGCCGCCGCTGTAAATCTCGCACGGCATGCAGGTAGCCGAGTTGATGGCGGCCGTAATGCCATTTTACAAAAAAAGAGACCGCCGTAGCGATCTCTTTTTTTATTCATCACAGTAAATTACTTACCTGTGGGAAAGAACTTCACTTGCGAAATTCTTTTGGCTGGCAAATTTATTTGCCGGCGGTCATCTTAGCGATTTCCTCAGCGAAGTTCTCCTCGCGCTTCTGGATGCCCTCGCCCTTCTCAAAGCGATAGAAGCCAACGATTGCGATCTTGCCGCCAAGCTCCTTAGCGGTAGCCTCGACGTACTTGCCGACCTTCATGTCCTCGTCCTTGACGTAGGTCATGTCAATGAGGCAGTTGTTGTCGTAGAACTTGCCGATCTTACCGGCGACGATGCCCTCGAGAACCTTCTCGGGCTTGTTAGCCATCTTCTCGTCGTTAGCAAGCTGAGCCTTGATGATGTTCTTCTCCTCCTCCAGAACGGAAGCGGGAACCTGCTCTCTGTTCAGGTAAGGCGTGGGGTATGCACCGATCTGCAGAGCGATATTCTTTGCAAATGCAGCGAAACCGTCCTTATCGGCAACATCGGTATCAAACTTAACCAGAACGCCGATCGAACCGTTACCGTGAACGTAGGTAGCAACAGCGTCACCCTCAACGATCACGAAGCGGCGAATGCTCAGCTTCTCACCGATCTGGGCGATCTTCTCAACCAGAACGTTCTCAACAGCGTCGGACGTGCCAACGTAGTTGACCTTCATCAGTGCATCAACGTCAGCGGGCTTGTTGTCAAGAATGGTCTCAAGCAGACCGTCAACAAACTCCTGGAAGGATGCGTTCTTTGCGACGAAGTCGGTCTCGGAGTTGACCTCGATCATTGCGTATGCATTGCCCTTGTTCATCAGCTTGACGATACCGTCAGCTGCGATGCGGCTTTCCTTCTTTGCAGCGGTAGCCAGACCCTTCTCACGAAGGATGGTTACAGCCTTATCCATGTCGCCCTCAGCCTCGACCAGGGCCTTCTTGCAATCCATCATGCCAAGACCGGTCTTTGCGCGCAGCTCGGCAACGTCTTTTGCAGTAATATTAGCCATTTTCAAAAACCTCTTTCTTTCAATTTAGAAATGGGAAACGGAGATCGGATTACTCAGCGTCAGCCTCAGCAGTGTCTGCCTCGGGAGCAACCTGCTCACCCTGACGACCCTCGATCATAGCGTCTGCAAGAGCAGCGGAGATGAGCTTGATGGCGCGGATAGCGTCGTCGTTACCGGGGATGATGTAATCAGCGTCGTCGGGATCGCAGTTGGTGTCAACGATAGCGATAACCGGGATACCCAGCTTCTTTGCCTCGAGCACTGCGTTCTTTTCCTTGTGGGGGTCAACGATGAAAATAGCGGAAGGCAGCGTATCCATGGTCTTGATACCGCCCAGGTTCTTCTCAAGGTCGAATGCTTCCTTCTGCAGACCTGCAACTTCCTTCTTGGGAAGCAGGTTGAAGGTGCCGTCCTCCTGCATCTTGTTCAGGCTGTTCAGACGAGCAATGGACTTCTTGATGGTCTTGAAGTTGGTCATCATACCACCGGGCCAACGGTTGTTGACGTAGTACATACCGCAACGGGTAGCCTCTTCCTTGATGGCCTCGGCTGCCTGCTTCTTGGTACCGACGAACAGGAGCGTGCCGCCCTGAGCAGAAAGCTCACGAACGAACATGTAGGCCTCCTCGAACTTCTTGACCGTCTTCTGCAGGTCGATGATATAGATGCCGTTTCTCTCGGTGAAGATGTACTCCTGCATCTTGGGGTTCCATCTTCTGGTGTGGTGTCCGAAATGAACACCTGCTTCAAGCAACTGCTTGATGGTAATGATAGACATAACTATGTCCTCCTTCGGTTTTTTCCACCACATAAGTTTCGTGCTGTCACCCATTCGGGCACCGATCACACGCCGTTATGTGTGTGTATTTTTTGTATTGCGGTCTTTTTGCCGCAATTACAAGAAATTATAGCACACTCTGTCTTGTTTTTCAACAGAATGTGCTATAATTTACAATTTGTTAACATTTAGATTGATAGCTTCACTTTTCCCCGCCCCGACCGCAATCATCGCGGCATACGGGCGAAGTCAGTGCAGCGATCTCGCAGGGTGAGATTCTGACGAGAATGGTATCCTCGCCAAAGCACTCGATCTTGCTCCACGGAATAAACAGATATTCCGTTTTGCCAAGTCCGAGAAAACCGCTCTGGCATCGAGGCACCATGAGCGAGAGCAGCGTGGCGCATTTGGGATCGAATTCAAAATCGGTCGCAAAGCCCAGCCGCGAGCCGTCGCACAGATTGATGATCTCTTTTTTCTGAAGACTTACCGTCGTGCAGCGCATCGGTCACCTCCGACCAAACGTACTTTTGGAGTAAGAGCCGGTCAATTCCGATCGTCCGGGCCCTTGTCTTCAGTATATGCGATCTCTTTGCGTTTTTTTCCGAATTGGCGCTTGATGCGACGGAAATATACGCGGACAAGGCGAACGAGCTTATGGCGATAGGTCATAGACAGGAAGTAGCCGCCGATCAGATAGAGCGGCGAGAGCAGCGCAAGCAGGAAGGCAGCCAACGACAGTCCTCCGCCGCCAAACCAAGCCGCAACGGGCGGAATGGCGAGCGTCAACAGTACAAGCCCTGCCACGATGCCCAGCACGAGCAACGACGAGGCGTGTGCGCGCCAGTTGCCCGAAAAAGGTCCTGATGTGCGCAGCAGACAAATGAGCAAACAGCTCTGCGCGGCAAGCAGCGACAAGAACGCATAGATCCCCAAGCCGTTCCCCGGTGCGAGCGTGTGCGTTCCTGCCAGAATATAGCCCGTCAGCACGGTGAACAGACCGCTCACCGCCGTTGCCGTCACCCAATCGGGGCGGCTGCGCAGCGGTGCCTTGAAAAAGGTGGTAAAGTCGGGGACCTCACGCAAGGTTTCCTCGCTGCAATGGTGGAAGGCGCAAACACCGACGAAGCCAAGATCGATCCACACGCCGCTCATGAGCAGCAGCGCGGGCGAGATCATGGTGTTGCCGAACAGCAGCGGCAACAGCACGACGATCATACGCAAAAGCTGCGCCACAAGCAGATATTGCATAGACAGCATCATGCGGAAATGAATGGATCTGGCCGTATAGACAGCGTTGAGCACGCCGCCAAGTCCACCTCCGCCCGGGCCTGCCCGATGAATGAGTACATCGGCACGTCGGCAATTCACAGGCGTATCGGTTTCGGAGGCAAATGCTTCATAGACGCGAAGCCCCGATGCATCCTCATCGCTATCGGAAAGTGCCTCGCAGGCAAAGCGCACGTCCGTATCCATCGTGTCAATGCCCAGCACTGCTACTGTCTTGCCTTGAGCGCGAGTACGCTCGATCTGGGCGGCAACATCCTCCTTGGTAAAGCCGAAGAAGACGCGCTTTTTGTCAAAGATATCGGCAAGCGGACGCGAAGCCGCTGCAAGCTTGGTGGCAGACACGGCATCCTTGCCCGTATCGATCCAGCCGGAAGCGATCAAATAATTCAAATGATATTTTCCTTCTTCGGGCAAGAACAACGACACGCGGACGTGGCTTTGTTCGAGCTCGCGCAACACCTCGGGAATGTCAGGTGCGTACGCCTCGCGGAAGGAAAGAATACCTTCAAAGATGGCCAGTCCTCCCTCCTCGCGGATGTAGGCACAGACCTCGGTTCCTTGATTTTTGAGCTGATTGAAAATGTCGTAGAGCAGCTTGCAGCGCGCGGTGTCGATTTCGACCGTCTGCTTTCCCATGCGGCAAGCGTTGCACTGCAAAATAGGCTCGGGCTCGTCACAGCAATGGACGCGGAAATAGCGGTCGGGCATATCGTCGCTCTGACGCAGCGTGACCTCGACCCATGCGGGCGAATACTCAAGCGGTTGGAGTGCCACGGTACGAATATTGGCCGACGCGCTGTCAAAGCCAAGCATCTGCCCAAGCTCGCTCATACTGCTCTGCCATGCGTCGCGCGTGCCAAAGCGAGTACTGTATTCCTGATTGACGGCACATTTTTCGTAGTAATACACCATCTCATACAGTTCCTTGACGGCAACGGACTTCATGTCCTCGCCCAAAAACAGCGAGCCTGCCGTATAAGCGGCATAAGGATGCAGCTTACCGTCCGAGATAGCGCTCTTGCCATAGATAAACAGCTCATCTACGCGACAAATGCGGTCGATCGCGGCATAATTTTTCAGCACGGCAGCGTTGTGCTGCTTGCCCTCGTAAGCGGCACGGATGACGGACGCCGCACAGATGATACGCCCCATCGAGATGACTTGCTCGCTCATAGCCGAAGCGACCAATGCCAGCGTCAGCAGCACGGTGTCCAGCACGTCCACGCTTCCCTTGCCTGCAAAAATGCCGATCAGCACGCAAGGCAATACCAGCGCGCACATCCAAAGGCTGTATTTGTTCATGTACTTGCGCATGGGAGAGAGATACAAGGGATCGCCCACCTGCATGGCAAGCGGGTGCAGCCCGTATTCGGACACGATATAAGTATCCTCGCCCGTTTCGGTGACGATGGCCACGGCTTGTCCTTCCTTGACGGTCGAGCCGGCGTAGACCATATTGGCGCGCGCCTCAACAGGCGTGACCGTCGTGCCATCGTACAAGGCATCGGCACTTTTGGCAGTTGCTACGTAGCACGCCTGCCCTTGCTCGTCACGCGTGTAGTTCATGACGACAAAGCTTCGCGACGACGCAACGAGGCGTGCATCGCACGGGATCACGTCACCCTCGGTGAGCAATATCATATCTCCCGGTACGAGTTCGCTCGCCGCACATACAAACAGTTGTCCTGCTCGCTTGACGTGAACGCTCGGCGCAGCGTGTGCGCTCATTTCTTCCTTGATACGGCTGGTTTTGACATAAGCAACGATGCTCGCGGCAGTGCCAACGCCAAGCACGAACAGCACGGTCAGCGCGGTTGCAATGCGCCCAAAGCACAGGGCGATGAGCGCGATGAAGGCGAGCACCAGCAGCGCAGGGTCAGTCAGAATGCGACGGGCGCAGCTGGTGGCCGTGCGTGGCTCGGGTGAGAACAGATCGTTGCGACCGAAGCGTTCCAATCGGGTGCGACAGACCTTATGGCTCAGTCCCGTCTGCATATTGGTCTTGAGTCTGCGCTCAACCTCGGCGATCTTCATGGTATGCCAGGGCTCGCGTGTGCGATAATGCATCCGTCGCACCTCCTTTCATTAAAGTAATATTACATGCAATCCACGACCAGAGCGCCGTCCTTGACGGAAAGGCGGATCTGCGTGATGGCTCTTGTGCGGTCGGCGATGATCTTCTCAGCCAGTGCGTCCTCGACCTCGCGCTGAATATAGCGGCGCATATTACGCGCGCCGAACTTGACCGAATACGACGCCTTGGCGATATGTGCCGCGGCAGCGGGCGTATAGGTGAAGTTCATTTCCCGCTCCTTGAGTGCCTTTGCAAGATCGCCCAGCATAATGGACGCGATCTGCGAGAAATCCTTTTCGTCGAGCGAGCGGAAGGTGATAATCTCGTCGATGCGGTTGATAAATTCGGGGCGCAGGAAGGCAGAGAGTGCCTTTTCGGTCTTGCTTTCGGCAAGACGCTGCGCGTCCTCGGAAAAGCCGATGGTGGACGAGGTGCGATCCGAGCCGGCATTGGTCGTCATAACGAGAATGGTATTCTCAAAGTTGACCGTCTTGCCACCGGCATCGGTGATGCGACCGTCGTCAAGAATTTGCAGCAGAATGTTGAGCACGTCGGGGTGCGCCTTTTCGATCTCGTCAAACAGCACCACCGAGTAGGGGTGGCGACGGATCTTTTCGGTCAACTGCCCTGCCTCGTCGTAGCCGACGTAGCCGGGAGGCGCTCCGATCATGCGCGACACGCTGTGCTTTTCCATAAACTCGGACATATCCAGACGAATGAGCGTTTCGGGCGTATGGAACAGCTCGGCGGCAATGGTCTTGACCAACTCGGTTTTGCCCACGCCCGTAGGTCCCGCGAAGATAAATGACACGGGTTTTCTCTTATACGACACGCCCGCGCGATTGCGCTTGATGGCGCGGACAACGGCGGAAACGGCGGCATCCTGACCGACGATCCGCTGCTTGATCTTGCTTTCCAGATGGCTGAGCATCTCGTATTCATTCTCACTGATGGTGCTGGCGGGCACGCCCGTCCATACCTCAATGACCGACGCGAGCTGCTCGACCTTCAACTCCACCTTTGCGCACTCGGGCTCAATAGCGTGCAAACGCTCGGACAGCTTGAGCTCTTTGGCGCGAATGCTTGCAATCTGCTCAAAGTTGCGCTGCTGTGCAGCCTCGTCCAGCGTGCTGTTTTCCGCCTCGAGTGCTTCGCGCTGCTGCTTGAGCGTGAGCAGTTGATCACGGATATCGTACGACTCGTTGATAACTGCCGTGTTCAGCGACAGATACGACGCCGCCTCGTCGAGCAGGTCGATGGCTTTATCGGGCAGATAGCGGTCGGTGATATAGCGCTCGGACAGCGTGACCGTGCGCGTGAGCAGCTCGTCGGGAATGACGATGCCGTGGAATTCTTCATAGTAATGCTTGATACCGCGCAGCATATCGACCGTGTCCTCGAGTGAGGGCTCGTCGACCATGACAGGCTGGAAACGGCGCTCAAGCGCGGCGTCCTTTTCGATAAACTTGCGATACTCGGTCAGCGTGGTCGCGCCAATGACCTGCACCTCGCCGCGCGAGAGTGCGGGCTTGAGAATGTTGGCAGCGTTCATGCTGCCCTCGCTGTTGCCCGTGCCGACCAGATTATGCACCTCGTCGATGACGAGCAGCACGTTGCCCGCGTCCTTGATCTCGTTGATGAGCCCTTGGATACGCGCCTCGAACTGGCCGCGGAACTGCGTTCCTGCGACGAGCGAAGTCAGGTCGAGCAGATAGACAACTTTATTCTTGAGCTTATACGGAACGTTACCCGCCACGATGCGCTGGGCAAGTGCCTCGGCAATGGCCGTCTTACCGACGCCCGGCTCACCGATCAGACAAGGGTTATTCTTTTGTCTTCGGCAAAGGATCTGAATGACGCGCGAAAGCTCGCGGTCGCGTCCGACGATGCGGTCGAGCTTACCGTCGGCTGCGTTTTTGGTCAGATTACGGCAGTAGGCCGGCAGATATTTGTATTTCTTATCGGGGTCTTTTTTATCCTTTTTGCGCTCACCGTGTGCCTGCGCAGCGGCAGCCTGCTCGGCGGGCACGTTAGGGCCTTGATCCTTGAGCAGCCCCGCTTGGGTGAACATTTTGCGGATATCAAAGGTAGGAACGATATGCTCGCTGCCCTTTTTGCCCGCGTCGGCGTTTTCCTCACCGTCGTCTTCAGCATCCCCCTCGATGTCGCCGAGCATGTCTGCCATGCCCTCGTCCGACATCATCTGGTTCATCTCGTCCTCCATGCCGGCAAGCTGATCGGGCGTCAGCCCCATTTTCTCCAGCATGGTGCCGCTGAGCATATTTTCGATGGGCAGACCCAGCTCCTTGGCGCAGCGTATGCAAAGCCCCTCGCTGGTCTTATTCCCGTTTTCCACTCTGGTCACGAAGACCACTGCCATTCTCTGATGGCATCTTGAACATTTTACCATAGATCAGATGTGCCCGGCGTATCCGAGCTTCCTTTCTGTACGTCGATATTGACCATCGTGACCGCCCTCAGCCAATGCCGAGAATGACGCGGAACACGTTATATTCATAAATAAATTTGAAAAGCCTCGTCTGCTCCATCGCCTCATGAAAGGCAAATGCGTGATTGGCGCCCTCGACCAAGCTGAAGACGGCAAAGATCAGTACGGCGTAAACCGATGCGTAAAGCATGGCGCACGCAATGCCGAGTACAAGACCGAGCAAGCGGTCGCAGCTGCGAATGACGGGCAGATCGGCGACCTTGCCAAGCAGCGCCGCCAGAATATTCAGACAAAGCAGAGCGATAAAGAACACCAGCGCATAGCCGAGAAAATCGGAGATGACCTTGGTGATAGGCGAGGCAAACGACTGAGCCATATCGTAAAGCTGCTCGCTGTTTGCCTCGGTAATTCCCGAGTAGTCCGCTCCCGAAAAAGCAACGCCCGTGCGAGCGAAAATAGTTTTGAGCCAGTCGGGCAAATTTTCGGCAACGTGGGAAAGGTCAAAGACCTCGGTGCCCTGCTCGTGCATGGCAACAAAGCGACCGTACACGTAGTCGGTCACGCGCACACCGACGATGCGCTCGGCAAGCCAAGCCGAAGCCCGCGCGCCGAACAAATAGGTTGCAACGACCGCCAGCACCGTTTTGGCCGCGCCAAGCACCGAGCGGATAAAGCCGCGGTGCCAGCACACGATCACGGTGGATGCGATCAGCAGCGCAATGGATATATCCAGAAAAAGCTTCATTTACTTCTCTCCTCATTTGCGTCAAAGCGCACGGTGATGGTCTTTGCCGTGCCACACAGCAAATATTCACGTGCGGACAAAGCAAGCACCGTTTGATAGCTTCCCTTGAACGGGATTGCCCCGTAGCTTTGAGCATCGTTTTGACGGTACAAGCGAAGCTCGCCGTCCGTCAGCACAGCCAACACGCCGTTGGCATACGACACGTCGCTCACGCCGCCGTCCACGGTTATATTATACACCTCGTCACCGTTCTTGTCAAATGCAAGCAGACGGATCGACGCATCGTAGGCGTTGGCGCGGCACAGCAGCACGCAGCCCTCGTCCGAGGTGCGATAGGACAAGACGTCACGCGACAAAAAGGTATATCGCGTCAGCTCGTTTCCCTTTCGGTCGTACCATGCGACGAAATCGGTAGACAGCAGCATGACGTTGCCGCTTTGCGTCCAGTGCGCCGCCACGGGATAAGCGTCGTCAACCGTCCACTCGGCGTCGGGCGTATTTTGATCGGGTCTTGAGAGCATGAGGTGCGTCGTCATGCGCCCGCTTTGGGAGGAAAGCGACGCCAAAAGAAGGCGCGAGCCGTCCTCGGTCAGATCGGCGCAGAGCGTATACTCATTGAGGTTATAATACGCCACGGCGCGAAATCTCTCGTTGTACAGCGTGGCGCGCGAGGCGTATTCCACGCCGTCGGTCACGATGCAATACGAGCCGTTGTTGGCGGCAGTCACGGCGCGGATAGGTGTATCCGTCGTACCGCTTTCAACGCAGTCAAACGAATTGTAAAGAGCATAAGATCTTCCGCCCAGATCGTAGGCGACCAGATATCGTCCCGACGGGCAAAGGCGCGGCGTGGCAAAAGAGGTATACTTGAAGTAGGCCTCGCGCCCCGTTGCCGTAAAGACGGTCAGCTTATCGTCGCCCAGCACGGCAAGTCCGTCGCGGAACAGCGCATAGCGGTTGTCCTCGTCCGAGGTGTAGACCATGGTATCTCTTGCCACGCTTTCGCGTTGCGTGAGCGAGGTGGTCATATCCTTGGCGAAAAACAGCAGATTTTCGGAGGACAGCAGCGACGAATTGGTCAGGAGCGACACGGCGGCGAATACGGCAAGCAGTATGATGCAAAACATCTGTGCCGTGGCGTAACGAATGGATACTTCCTCAAAGTATCCCGCATCGGTCACGCGCTCTCGTACGAGCTCACCCTCGGCGCCGGTGGGAACAGAAGATTTCATACGCTCGCGCAGCTTGCGCCATGCATTCGGTATATTCATACTATCCCCTCCTTCCCGTCATTCATGCTGTTTTAGTCCCAATGTGCCGGTAAAATATCGGGGCGGCGGTAATAGACACGCGACAGATACAGTCCGTCGGGCGGTGCGGTCTGCCCCGATGCGGCGCGCTCACGCCCTTCGATCAGCGCGGCGATGCTGTCGGGCTCGCGCCGTCCCACGGCGACCTCGTACAGCGTTCCTGCCATGATGCGCACCATGTTGTAAAGAAAGCCGTCGGCACACACGCGAAAGGAAATGATATTGCCCTGGCGCTCTACGGCCGTATATTGTATCGTCCTGCGCGCGTCGGTGATCTTGGAGCCCTGCGCCATAAAGGCGGAAAAATCGTGCATACCTTCAAAGGCACGGGCGGCCTCCCTCATGCGCTCCACGGCATCGGGACGCAGTAGGCACGGAATGTGCCAGCTTCGATGATGCTCAAACGGATCGCGAATGGGAAAGGCATAATAGCGATATTCGTATTCCTTGGCCGACACGGCGTAGCGCGGATGAAAATCATCGGGCACAAAGCAGGCGTCGGTCACAGCAATATCGTCGGGCAGATACTGACACAGCGCACGCGGAATATTAGCGGCAGCGATGGACGTGGGCAGATCGGTCTGCCCTTTTTTGGAAATGGCAGCGCAAAAGGCACGTGCGTGCACGCCCGCATCGGTGCGGCTGCAGCCCATGACGTCGCAATCGTAGCCGAACAGTTCGCGCGTCGCGATATTCAAAGCGCGCTGTACCGTCGGAATACCGTCGGGTTGAACCTGATAGCCGTTATAGGCTGTTCCGACGAAGCGGAATTTGATAAATCCCTTCATGCGTCCATCTCCTTTCTGTCAATTTACATAGAAAATGCAAAAGTGTGTCGGTTGGCCAGCACGAGTGCCGCGCCGCATGCGAGCACGATGGCAAGTGCGACAAAGTCGCTCAGGCGGTAGTGCAGCACGGTCATGCGGGTGCGTCCCTCACCGCCGTGGTAGCAGCGACATTCCATGGCCGTGGCCAGCTCGTCCGCGCGGCGGAAGGCCGATACGAACAGCGGGATCAGAATCGGAATGAGCGCCTTGGCGCGTGCGAGCAGCGAGCCGCTCGTAAAGTCGGCACCGCGTGCCTTTTGCGCCGACATAATCTTATCCGTTTCCTCCATCAGCGTGGGGATAAAGCGCAGCGCAATGGTCATCATCATGGCAAACTCATGCACGGGAACGTGCAACGCCTTCAACGGCGCAAGAAGCTGTTCCAGGGCGTCGGTCAGCATGATGGGCGTTGTGGTATAGGTCAGGAACATGCTCGTTCCCACGATGAGCGCGATGATGCGCACGACCATAAAGACAGCCTGCGCCACGCCCTCGGCGTAAATACGGATAAATTTCCATTCGACGAGTAACGTTTCACCACCCACGAAAAAGATATTGACGATCATGGTGAACAGCATGATGAACAAAAGCGGCTTGATGCCCGAGAGCACGATGCGCAGCGGAATGCGGCTGACAAGGATCAGCGCAAGCGCAAAAACAAGCATAGCGGCAAAAGCGACGTCGCTTTTGGCAAGGAAGGTCGCAACGATATACAGCAGCGCCATGACCACCTTCATGCGAGGGTCAATACGGTGAAGGACCGACCCCGTGGGGTAATACTGTCCGAGTGCAATGCTCTTCATGCCGTCGCCCCCTTTCCGTCCGGGTGTCCGAACAGCCGAAGCAAGCACTGCTCTGCCTGTTCGACGGTAAAGATACCCTCGTCCATGGGAACGCCGCGGCGACGGAGCTCGTCGCACACGCGGGAAATTTCGGGAACGTTCAGACCGACCTCGGCCAGCTCGCCCGAGCGAGCAAACACCTGCTCGGCGCTGCCCTGCATCATGACCTCGCCACGCGAGAGCACGACGATATCGTCGCAAAAGCGCGCCATGTCCTCCATGCTGTGGCTGACGATGATGACCGTCGCACCGCTCTTTTGCTGATATGCCCGCATCTGGCGCAGGATATGGTCGCGTCCGCGCGGATCAAGCCCTGCGGCGGGCTCGTCAAGCACGAGCACCTCGGGACGCATGGCGATGACGCCTGCGATGGCTACGCGACGCTTTTCACCGCCCGACAGCTCAAAGGGAGAGCTTTCAAGCAGTGCCTCGTCAAGACCGACAAGCTCTGCCGCCTCGCGCACGCGTTCGGCGATGTCCTGCTCGTCAAGTCCCATATTTTTAGGACCGAACGCAATGTCCTTGCGCACCGTTTCCTCAAACAACTGATATTCGGGATACTGCATGACAAGTCCCACGCGGAAGCGAATGCGCTTCATTTCCTTGGGTCTTGCCCAGATATCTTCGCCGTCCAGCAGCACGCGGCCGCTCCGGGGACGGGTCAGTCCGTTGAGAAGCTGCACAAGTGTTGATTTTCCCGAGCCCGTGTGTCCGATGATACCCGTCACGGTATTTTCACGGATATCAAAGCTGACGTTTTTGAGTGCGTGCATTTCAAACGGCGTGTCTGCGCCGTAGGTGTAGCTGATATTTTCCAATCTGATCTTCGACATATCGGCCACCTTACCCTTTCCTGCCCGCGGCATACTGCTCGTAAGCACGGCAGACGGTATCCACGCAATGCATCGGCGAGCCGACAAGCCCGTCAAGCGAAACGCCGTTTTGCTTCAAGCGATGAACGAGTGCGGCTGATTGCGGTACGTCAAGTCCCACCGACCAGAGCAGCTCGGGCTCGGAGAACACCTGTTCGGGCGTTCCGTCGCGCAGCACACGGCCGTCGTCGATAACGATGATGCGGTCGGCACGTGCGGCCTCGTCCATGTGGTGGGTGATGGTGATGACCGTCAGGTTGCGCTCGCGGCGCAAAGCCTCAATGGTGTCAAGCACCTCGCGGCGTCCGCGCGGATCGAGCATGGCCGTGGACTCGTCCAGTATCATGCAATCGGGCATCATGGCAATGATGCCGGCGATAGCAACTCTTTGTTT
>JAZQMI010000069.1:0-9538 GCA_045543375.1 Eubacteriales bacterium
TGAAAAATGATGTTGTCTTCCTAAGCCCGCTTGGCCTCCGACTTCTCGTAGCGGTGGTGGACAGCTTGGGGTCCGTCATGATGGAGTACACCTGGGTGTAGGACGAGTTGTCCAGCGAAAGGCTCATAACCAGCTGGTTTCTCGTTCTTGCCGTGATGGTGAACTTCTCGAGCAGATTCGCAGCGTTTGCGATCTGCGAAGGGTTATTCAGAGCAAATCTCCAGATCGTTCCGATACCCTCACCGTTTCTACCTGCCCAGTCAACTGAACCGGAGTCCGCCGAACCGCCGGCCTGCTGGAAGATATACGGTGTTTCACTGTCCGTGTACTGAATGAACTCATGCTTCACAGTATACGGATCAGTTGTTGCCGTCGTTGCTTCCTCTGCAGCGGTCGGGAAAACCATTGCGGGGATCACCATGAGAATGGCGAGCAAAACGGCTAAAAGTTTTGTTGCTTTCATTGTGTGTTTCCCTCCTAAAATATTGGTACGGCATTCGCCGTCCGTACATCGACAGGGTACAGTTCACCCATTGTCAATATTACACTATATTCTACCATGCGATAATTAAATTGTCAATACAAATTTGGATTTTCCTGCGTTTTTTGGGCAAGTTCACAAAATAATTTTATTTTTCCCTCCATTTTAGGAAAAAAACAAGGTTGTCATACGCAAAAAGGGCTGCCGCATCGTGCGACAGCCCTCTTTTATTATAATGATGATTTACTGAGCCAGCGCCAAAACGTATGCGCGCGTGGACTCACCGTAGTTGTAGATCGCGCCGAGCAGTCCATCAAGCTCAGGCGTGCTCTGGCCGTACATCTTGGACACATAGGTGTTGACCGAGTAGATCAGGTAATGATCCATATCGGCGTCCTCGGTACCGGCCTTGGCAAAGGTTGCGATCAGACCCGTGTGATACTCGCAAGCCATCATGGGAACGGAAACCTGCCAAAGCTGCTTGCCTGCCTCGCTTACGCCTGCATCGGTGAAGTCGGCAGCGTCGAATACCAGCTTTTCGCCCGTGTTCTTGGTGATGACGACCTTGAGGTCGGTCACGTCCTCAGCGGCGAAGGTGAAGGTGATGAGCGTGATGTTCTCCAGCGTCAGAGAGCCGCTGACCCAAGCAGCATTCTTGGCAGCACCAACGATCTGACCCGAGAACACGCCGTTGAGCGCAACGTTCTCGAACGTGCGATCGGTGATGCCGTCGTTGACGAGTGCGTCTGCCTGATAGCCGTTATATTTCTGAACGGCTGCGCCGTAGCTGAGGATATCGCGAAGCAGTGCGCAAAGCACGGCGTCGTCTGCCTCTTCGATCAGCATGTTCATGCAGTACTGCTTGACGCTGTACTCCAGCTCATACTCGAAGGATGCCAGACCGGCAACGGTACCGCTCATGCGGAAGACGATGGTATCGCCCATGCGCTGAGGCAGAATGTCCTCGAAGCGGTAGGTGCCATCCTCGTGAGGAGTAACGACGTTCATGGTCTCGCCCTTGAAGCCGATCTCAATGACGGCGTCCTCGCTGGCAAGCGGAACGGATGCATTATAAATAAGATTGAAGTTTTCGGTCAGGTTGAGTGCTACCGACTTCATGCCTGCGGACTTGACGGCCTCGTCGACAGTCATGACGCAGGAGAGCGTGATGGGATAGTTCTGACCAAGTGTGATCTTGGGACCCCAGCCGGCCGTGGTGTCGGTGTAGCCGGGCTCCTGAAGAACGGTCTCGCGCCATCTGGAATAGTCGACGAACAGGATCTGGAGATAGGCGCCGTTTGCATAAACCTCATCCGAGGTCTTTGCGCCAAAGGACAGCTGCTCACCGGACGGACGGTTGCCGCCGTTGTTGTCAACGTAGTTCCAAAGCATATTGTCTGCATATGCATCGAAATTGTTGATGGGATCGGGCGTCGTCTGATCTGCAGTGTATGCGTAGTAGACGCCGGCCTCGTTACCCAGGGGAACGCTCAACTGCCACTCGGAGATGCCTGCGGGCAGCTCGTAGCGCAGCGTGAAGTAGCTGTTATCTGCGTACCAAACGGTGTTATTGGAGCCGGGCGTACCAAGCAGAATGGGGTTAGCGGGGTCGGTTGCGTCAACAACGTCCTTGTTGAACGTATGCCACATCTGACCGCCGCGGTAGTCGCCCCAAGGAAGAACGGTTTCGATGTCACCTGCAAAGACGTAGTTAACGCCGTCTGCATGCTTAGCCAGAGGACCGGTTACAACGGTCGTCTGCAGAGGTGCAGCCACACCCATGTCACCCGATACACGCGCGCTCAGCTTGACCAGACCGTGAAGCTGACCGCCCCAACCGCTCGTTTTAGCGGTGTTCTCGGTACCATCTGCATTCACCAAATATACGTGCGAGTCGCCAAAGCGAATGAACAGCGAACCCGTGGAGGTAGCGACCTTACCGGCCTCCTTAACGGCAGTTGTCAGATCGAAGGTTCTCTCTACGATCTTGAACGAGTTCCAAGTAGCATTGTGCTCCGGCCAACCTGCCAAAACGCCGGTGTCTCTGTTACGGAAAGCGGTAACCCAGTTCGAACCGTCAAGAGAGACGTCAAGCTGGAACTGAGAACCGACCTTAGCCGTCCACAGGATCTCGCTGGACAGATGAGCGTCAGCAATCGGATAGCTCATGACGCCCTTGATTCCATGATCGGCGTAAAGGAAAGAGCCACCGCCACCGGTGCTGGCACCGCCCTTGTAGTAAAGGCCCATATTCGCGCCACCGACCGTCCAATCCATCTCAAGCACGTTGCCCGTGACCTCACGCTCGGGATACTCGACCTCCAGCGTGACGGGCAGCTTGTCGATCTTACCGCCCCAGCCCTGACCGGGTCTGGAGTTTCTCAAACGGACGTACAGCATGTTCGAGTTATAAAGCGTTGCTTGCTCGTTGTAAGCCTCGGTGATATCGAAGGTACGATATTCCGACTCGACCACGTTACCGGGAACGTGATTGAACACCTCTACCCAGTGGAAATTATCCGCAGAGATATCGATGATCAGGTTCTGACCGACGCTTGCCGTCCAAGCAAGCTTGCTGGGCAGCTCGGAGTTGGTCAGTGCGTATACGAATTGGATCTTGGTGGTGCCGGCGTTATTAGCGTCCTCGTCCAGGAACCAACCGGTATAGCTGTCACCGTTTCCGCCGGTATTGTTTTTGTAATACAGATAGTTAATATCGTTGATGCCGGGCGTGAAAACGATATCGTTCGTAGGCGCTGCAGCATCGGCAATAAACTCCAGCGTGACGGGTTGCTTGTCGATCGCACCGCCCCAACCGGCACCGGGATTGGAATTTCTCAAGCGGATGAACAGCAAATTGGTCGAATACTTTGCCTGCTCTGCCGCATACGCTTCGGTGATATCGAAGGTGCGATAAACTCTGTCGCCCGTGTTGGAAACTTTATTATAAAGCTCCACCCAATGGGTACGGTCTGCCGAGAACTCGACGATCAGGTTCTGACCGCAGCTTGCCGTCCAGGTCAGCAAACTGGGCAGCGAGTACTTGGACATATCGTACAGATACGTAATGTGCGACTGCCCCTTGTTGCTGGCACCTTCATCCATGTAATAGCAGGTCGCATTGCTTCCATTACAGCTCATAGCGTACAGATACGCGCCATCACTAACACCGGGGGTGAAAACGATATTCGTATTCTCCGGAATCTTTATGTGATTATCCGCATCGTAAACGATATCAACCTTGACGGGCGTGCGCGACAGGAAGCAACCGCCGTAGCCTTGAACAGACGTATAGTTACCGTTGACGCTCGTAATACCCGCGGCCGGGTCAGAGAGCTTCAGGTAAACGTACTCGGCTGTGGGATTGGCATTAAGCAGCGTAGACAGCACGGTCGTCATATCATAGGTTCTGACCGCAGGGTTCAGACACCAGCCGGCATGGCCAACCTCAACGTTAGGATCAGTCAGAATGGAATAGACCTCTACCCAGCTTTCATTGCCCAACGAAAGCGACATGACCAGCTCGTTGCGCGTCTCTGCCGTTACGGTAAAGCTCTTGAGCGCATTGATCTTCGTTTCGTCGGTCGAAGGATTGTTCAGCGCGAACTTCCAGATCGTTCCGCTGCCCTCACCGTTACGGCCGGCCCAAGCCGGATCGTTGGTCGCTTTACCGCCGCCGTGCTGAACGAAGTACGGCGTCTCGCTCTCGGCCCACTGCGTAAATTCGTGGTGCACCGTGTACGGATCCGTTCCCTCGGCGGCGGTCGGAACGACCAGCGCGGGAATGACCATCAGTACTGCGAGTACGACTGCTAAGAGTTTTTTTACATTCATGATGTATATCCTCCTACTTGATTTTTGCAGGTTTTATACCTGCCATGTGAAAGTTCTTTGACCCGTTTTTCGACGGGACGCGACACTTCTACATGATAGTTAGGTTTAGTATATCATGCAACGACGCATTTGTCAAGTAAATTTCACCAAATTTGCATGATTTTTTTTGCGCTTTTTATATATGTATCAAAATCGCCCCAATGCCGTAGGGCATCGAGGCGATTATGTGTTGGAATTATCTGGCACGCGTTGCGATTTCGTCTGCGATCATGGCAAGGAAATCTCCCTGCGACATGGCACCCTTCTCGCCGTCCTTGCGCGAGCGGACCGAAACGGTTCCCTCCGCGACCTCCTTGGCGCCAACGATGAGCATATAGGGCACCTTCTCTTGCTGGGCGGCACGGATCTTGTAACCGATGGTGTTATTGGACTTGTCGACCTCGACGCGCATGCCGAGTGCCGTCATCTTGTCCGCCAACTTCTGGCAGTACTCGACTTCGCCGTCACCCATGGGCAGGAACTTGGCCTGAACGGGTGCCATCCAGGTGGGCAGTGCGCCCGCATAGCGCTCGATCAGGTAAGCGAGCGTGCGCTCGTAGCAGCCGAGCGAGGTACGGTGAATGATATAAGGACGTTTGAGCTGACCGTCGCTATCGACGTACTCCATACCGAACTTCTCGGCAAGCAGCATGTCGATCTGGATGGTAACGATGGTATCTTCCTTGCCAAAGACGTTCTTATACTGGATGTCCAGTTTGGGACCGTAGAAAGCAGCCTCGTCGATACCGACGGTGTACTGCACGCCAAGATTATCCAGAATGTTACCCATGACGCGCTGTGCTTCTTCCCACTGCTCGGTCGTACCCTCGTACTTGATGCCCGCGCGGGCGGGATCCCACTGCGAGAAGCGGAAGGTGCAGTTTTCCAGCATGCCGACCGTGTCAAGCACGTATTTGGCAAGCTCCAGACAGCCGCGGAACTCCTCCTCAAGCTGCTCGGGGCGCAAAATGAGGTGACCCTCGGAGATGGTGAACTGGCGTACGCGGATCAGGCCGTGCATCTCGCCGCTATCCTCGTTGCGGAACAGCGTCGAGGTCTCGCCAAGACGCATGGGCAGGTCACGGTACGAGCGTTTTTTGTTCAGGAACACCTGATACTGGAAGGGACAAGTCATGGGACGCAGCGCGAAGCACTCCTTGGTTTCGTCGTCGGCATCGCCCAGAATGAACATGCCGTCGCGATAGTGATCCCAGTGACCCGAAATGCGGTAAAGATCTCTCTTGGCCATCAAGGGCGTCTTGGTCAGCAGGTATCCTCTCTTTTGCTCCTCGTCCTCGATCCAGCGCTGCAGCGTCTGAACGACGCGCGCGCCCTTAGGCATCAGGATCGGCAAGCCCTGACCGATGACGTCGACCGTGGTGAAATATTCCAGCTCGCGACCCAGCTTGTTATGGTCGCGTTTTTTTGCTTCCTCAAGCGCCGTCAGGTGCTCGTTCAGACCGTCCTTGTTGGGGAACGCCACGCCATAGACGCGCTGCAGCATCTTGTTGCTCTGGTCGCCCTTCCAGTATGCGCCCGTGCACTGGGTCAGCTTGAACGCCTTGACCGCGCCCGTCGCGTACAGATGGGGGCCTGCACACAGATCGACGTACTCGCCCTGGCGGTAGAAGCTGATGATCTCGCCCTCGGGCAGCTCCTCGATCAGCTGCACCTTGTAGGGCTCCTCGCGCTCGGTCATGAATTTGATTGCCTCGTCGCGCGGCAGCGTAAATCTCTCGATCAGCAGATTTTCCTTGACGATCTTTTTCATCTCGCTCTCAAGCTGCGAGAGCACCTCGGTCGTAAAGGGCGTATCGCTGTCAAAGTCGTAATAAAAACCGTTTTCAATGGCGGGACCGATGGTCAGCTTGGCGGCGGGGTACAATCTCTTGACCGCCTGTGCCAGCACGTGTGCCGCCGTGTGGTTGAACACGTGGCGACCGTCGGCGTCCTCAAAGGTGAGCAGCTCGACCTCGGCGTCCTCGGTCAGAGGATAGGTCATGTCCACGAGCTTGCCGTTGACCTTGGCTGCCAGATGGGCACGGCTGACAAGCTCCGCCTCGCGTGCAGCGTCAAACACCGAAAGCGGTGCGCCAAATTCCATTTCTTTTTGTGCAAATTTGATTTTCATATCTTCCTCCTGAATAAATAACACACCCCGACAAAGGCTGTGCTTTGTCGGGGTGTGGAAAAATTCCGCACGGTTCCACCCGAGCTTTTAACTTCATTGTTATGCATTTTTCGCCGTCGGTGGTATATCGGAGTGCTTCGCAAAAACCTTGCAGCCCGGGATTTCTCCCGTGGTTTTCTCTCTGTGGGGAAGCGGAATTCCTTTACGTGTCCGACTGTGGACGCAACTGTCGCGCCATACATATTTTACAGCATGGCGCGACGTTTGTCAATAGGTTTTGTGAAAGTTATTTCTTGCGCTTCTGATTATACGCCGAACGAGGATTGTAGATCTCACGCCAATCCAGGTCACCGCGGTCAAGCGCCGTGATGAGCGCCTCGGCAGTGGCGATGTTGGTTGCTACGGGAATGTTGTAAAGATCGCACATGCGAAGCAGCTCGTACTCGACCGTATCCACGTGATCGGACGGTCGCGTGTCGCGGAAATCCAACAGAACGTCGATTTCGTTATACGCAATGCGGGACGCGATCTGCTGCTCACCGCCCTGCTCTCCCGTCAAGTATCTTTCGATCTCCAGACCCGTGGCCTCGGAGATATATTTTGCCGTAATGCTCGTGGCACAAAGGTTATGCTTACTCAAAATGCCGCAGTATGCAATACAGAACTGCGTCATCAATTCTTTTTTTGTGTCATGGGCAATGATCGCTATTTCCATTCCGTCTACCTCTCCTTGTATGTTTCGGTGGTTTATTCTTTGAAATTGCCATGTTTTTTGGCAATTTTCACAACAATTCACTCTTTGGTGTGGCTATTTTATGATTGATTATACCATATTTTTGCGCTTTTGTCAATAGGTTTCGCTATTCTTTTGCAGTATTGCAACCGGTTTTTTTGCATTTTCTTGCCACTTTTTTATAAAAAACAATCGGTCGGCACCGCAAATCAAGGATAGACTGCGGTGCCGCCGATTATACAATGGATATGCAATTTGTACAAAACGGGGTTACTTGAGCTCGACGACCGTAACGCCCCCGTCGCCCTCGCCGTAGCGTCCAAGACGGAAGGAGGAGAGCCGTTTATCGCCCTTGAGAAGCTGCCAGAGTGCCGCTTTAAGCGCGCCCGTTCCCTTGCCGTGAACGAGCGTGACCGTTGCGATGCCGTGCATTTGCGCCTCGTCCAGATATTTGTCTACCTTGACCCAGGCCTCCTCGCCCGTCATGCCGCGCAGGTCGATCTCGGGCTTGAAATCGTGGCTGACCAGCGTACGGTAGGACGACGCGACCTTTTTCTTTTGATCGCCCGTCACGACGGTCGGTTTATTCTCGATCAGCTTGAGGTTTTTGATGTTGGTCTTGGTGGTGATAATACCAGCCTTGACCATAACGTTGCCGTTCTTATCGGGGTCGGCCGTCAACACGGCGTTTTTGCCGAGATCCATCATATAGACCTCGTCACCCTTGCGCAGCGGACGCGGCAGCACGTAATTCTCGTCGCGGCGATCCTCGATGGGGTCAAGGGATGCCTCGTGCTCGCGCAGATAAGCGCGCACGTTGCGTCTGGTTTCTGCAAGCTGTTCGCCCAAGCGCTCGCTGTCACGGGCACGGCGCACCTTGTCGGCTTCCTCTAAAATATAGTCGCTGGAGATCTTGGCGCTCGTGATCATGGCGTTGGCCTTTTCTCTGGCCTTGTCGAGCGTGCGGTCGGCGTCGGCCATCTGACGCTCGATCCTGCGCTCGGCGTCCTTTTTGAACGCCTCGTATTCCTCGCGCAGCCGTTGCGCCGTTTCGCGCTCGCGTTCCATGGCGATGCGACTGCGCTCGAGCTGCTCGATCACGTCCTCGAATTGCTTATTGTCGGCACTGATATATTCCCTTGCGCGTGCCACGATGGCAGGCGGCATGCCCAGCTTTTCCGAAATGGCAAAGGCGTTGGATTTACCCGGCGTGCCGATGATGAGCTTGTAGGTCGGCTTGAGCGTTTCCACGTCAAACTCGCACGACGCGTTGCACACGCCCTCGGTGGAAAGCGCGTAAGCCTTGAGCTCGGCGTAGTGGGTGGTCGCGATGCAAAGCGCGCCCGCCTCGCGCACCGCCTCAATAACGGCAACAGCCAGTGCCGCACCCTCGACGGGATCGGTACCGCCGCCCAGCTCGTCAAACAGTGCCAGCGTCTTATCGGTCAACTGACCCATGATCGAAATGATATTGACCATGTGCGAGGAGAAGGTAGACAGCGACTGCTCGATGCTCTGCTCGTCACCCACGTCGACCAGAATGCGGTCAAACAGACACATGGTCGAGGGCTCGTCGGCGGGAATGTGAAGTCCCGATTGCACCATGAGCGCAACCAGTCCCACCGTTTTGAGCGTGACCGTTTTGCCGCCCGTGTTGGGGCCGGTAATGATGAGCGTATCGTAATCCTTGTCGCTCGCGCCCTGCCCGATGGACACGTCGATGGGCACGACACGGTTTTTATCGATCAGAGGGTGGCGTGCACGCGTCAGCTTGACGGTGCGGTCGCCCGTGATATTGGGAGAAATGCCGCGCATACGCGCCGACAGCTCACCGCAGGCAAAGATGAACGCCAGCTCGGTAATATTCTTATAGTTGAGAATGATGGCACTGCCCGCCTCGCTGACCTTGGCCGAAAGCGCCGCCAGAATGCGCTCGATCTCGTGCTCCTCACGCGAGCGCAAAAGTCGCAGCTCGTTGTTGGCCTCGACGACCGCCATGGGCTCGATGAACAGCGTCGCACCCGTGGCCGAGGTATCGTGCAGCAGACCCGGCACGTCCGACTTGTGCTCGGCGCGAACGGGGACGACGTAGCGTCCGTCGCGCGTGGTGACGATATTCTCCTGCAAGTATTTGGCGTGCGTGCCGCCCGAGATATACTTTTGCAAAATGTCCTTGATGCGCTGACTTGCCGCACGCATATTGCGGCGAATGGTGGCAAGCGCGGGGCTTGCCTCATCAGCGATCATTTCCTCGTTCGGAATGGCACGCTCGATCTCGTGCTCCAAAAATTTATTCGGGATCAGACGCTCGAATATCTCG
>JAZQMI010000070.1:0-2057 GCA_045543375.1 Eubacteriales bacterium
ATGCCAAGGCAGATGCCCATAAGCGGCTTACCCGTGGCGGCTAATTCCTTCAGAAAATCGAACAGTCCGCTCTCGCGCAGCTTGTTGGCTGCGTCGCCAAACGCGCCGACGCCGGGCAAGATCACGTGATCGGCGGCGGACAGCACGTCCTTGTCGCTCGTCACGACCGCCTCAACGCCGATGGCGGCAAACGAACTGCGCAGCGAGAACAGATTGCCCACGCCGTAATCAACGATAGCGACCATCAAAGGACCCCCTTGGTGGACGGCAGCTCATCCGAGCGTGCCGCGTCGATGGCTACAGCCTCACGCAGCGCGCGAGCCGCCGCCTTGAAGGCGCCCTCGATGACGTGGTGCGAATTGGTGCCCGCAAGCGTGCGCAGGTGCAGATTGCACTCGGCCTTGCGAGTGAATGCCAGCCAAAATTCCTCGACCAGCTCGGTATCGAAATTGCCGACGCGGGGGGTGGGAATGTCGAGCGCGAAGCCCAGATACGAGCGACCCGACAGATCCACGGCGGCGACGATGAGTGCCTCGTCCATGGGCAATATGATCGAGCCGTAGCGCGTGGTGCCGCGCTTATCGCCAAGCGCTTCGGCAAAGGCAGACCCTAACACGATGCCCACGTCCTCAACGGTGTGGTGAAAATCCACCTGCGTGTCGCCGACGCACTTGACGGTCAGATCAAAGCCGCCGTGCTTGGCAAACAGCGTGAGCATGTGGTCAAGAAAGCCGCAGCCGGTGTCAATTTGGCTCTCGCCGCGACCGTCCAGGTTCAGCGAAAGCGTGATGTCGGTTTCGGCGGTTTTGCGGGTTATGTTGGAAGCTCTCATGATTTTTCCTCCAATATCTCGTCCACGGCGGCAAGCAACGCTTGCATTTGCTCGCATGAGCCGACCGTGATACGGTTATAGTCCTTGATGCGTTCGGCCGTAAAATGCCGAACCAGCACGCCTCGTTTTTTCAGCTCGGCGTACAGCACACCGCCGTCAACGGTCGGGTGCTTGGCAAAAATGAAGTTTGTTTTGGAATCGGTCATGCAAAAGCCGCGTTTTTGCAGCTCGGCGACCGTCCACGCGCGGTTTTCGATGATGGTTTGGCAGTTTGTTCGGGTATACTCCTCGTCCTCAAGCACGCCAAGGCCTGCCGCGAGCGTCATGGAATTGACGTTGTAGGGGTTGGTCGAATAGCGGATGGTCTGCAGATCGGCGATCAGTGCTTTGGAGCCGATGCCAAAGCCCAGCCGTCCGCCCGCGAGCGAGCGCGACTTGGAAAACGTCTGGGTGACGAGCAGATTGTCGTACTGATGAACGAGCGGCACGCAGCTCTCTGCCCCGAAATCAACGTAGGCCTCGTCCACGACGACCACGTTGTCGGGATTGTGCACGAGGATCTGCTCGATCTGCGCGCGCGAGAGGGCTAACCCCGTCGGCGCGTTGGGATTGGCGATGAAAATGGTCTTGCCAACGCCAAAATAATCGGTAATATCGATTGAAAAATCATCACGGAGCGCGACCGTTTCAAACGGCACGCCGTTTCTTTGGGCGAAGACGGGATAAAAGCCGTAGGTGATATCGGCAAAGACGGCTTCCGTTCTCTCGTCGCAAAAGGCCTGAAAGGCAAAGTCGAGCACCTCATCCGAGCCGTTGGTCACGATGACCTCGTCCGGCTCAACGCCGTAGACCTCGGCAAGTTTGTTGCGCAGCGCGCGGCAGGTGGGGTCGCTGTAAAGCTGCAATTTTTTTGCTGCCTCGGCAGCGGCTGCGATCGCTTTTGCGGACGGCGGGAAGGGAGATTCGTTGGTGTTGAGCTTGACGTACTGCATATCGCGCGGCTGCTCACCGGGGGTATAGGGCGTCAGCTCACTCAATTTCAGGCTCTGATATCGGCTCATTGATCGTCCTCCAGGCGGACGACCGCGCTCTTGGCGTGTGCCGTCAGACCCTCTTGCTTGGCAAAATACTCCACGTCGTAGGCCACCTTCTCCAGCGCCTCGCGGGTGAAGTAGGTGTACTGCGTTTTCTTGACGAAATCGTCGACCGACAAGGGGCTGGAAAA
>JAZQMI010000071.1:0-2726 GCA_045543375.1 Eubacteriales bacterium
AAGAAAAAACTTCAAATAATACCAAGCCGCCCGAACGAAATTTTGTTCGGGCGTTGTTTTTGTCACATTTGCTACTTGAAAAAAGGAAAAAATATGATATAATATAGATGCAAATACCCCGACCCAGAGGAAAAAACAAGGAGAGAGTTATGAGCAAAATACTCAAACAGCTTCCGACTTTTGCGGCACGTACCTACCGCGGAGGCCTGGAGCTTCACGAATTTTTACATATGGAAAACGCGCACGACAGCTTTTTCCCCGAGGACTGGATCTCGTCCTTTACCGAGGCAAAGAATAAAAACTACGTCAAGAATGAGGGCATTACCCGCGTACTGCTCGACGGCAAAGAAACGCTGATCACCGAGGCGGTCAAGACCGAGCATTTTGGTCAGGGACGCGAGGACAGCGGCGTGCTCATCAAGCTGCTGGACGCCGGTGAGCGACTGGGCATTCAGGTGCACCCCACCAAGGAATATGCCAAGCGCATTTTCAATTCCACCTACGGCAAGACCGAGTGCTGGCACATCCTGCGTACCCGCGAGGGCATGGACGCGCCTGCGTGCGTGTACCTTGGCTTCAAGGAGCACGTCACGAGAGAGGTGTGGAAGGATCTGTTTGACCGTCAGGACATTGCCGGCATGCTCGAGGCCATGCACCGCATCGAGGTGCAGCCGGGTGATACCGTGCTTGTGACGGGCGGCACACCCCACGCCATTGGCGCAGGCTGCTTTTTGCTTGAGATCCAGGAGCCGTCCGACTACACCATGCGCGCCGAAAAGGTGACGGTGGCGGGCGAGGCGCTCACGCCCATGCAGATCCACTACGGCGTGGGCGAGGACAATATGCTGGATTGCTTTGACTACACGCCCAAGACGCGCGAGGATATTGAAAGAATGTTCGTGCTCAAGCCCCGTGCGGGCAAGGACGGCGCGCTGTCGCTCGTGACCTACGATGACACGCCCTGCTTTGCGCTCTCGCGTGTGGACGGCGGCAGCTACCGCGCGTGCGAGTCGAGCTTTTTGACCGTCGTTGCCGTCGAGGACGGCGGATGCTTGACGGGCGATGGTGACACGTTTGCCATCTCGCGCGGCGATAAGTTCTTCATCCCTGCCAATACCGCCTTTGAACTGACGGATGCCAAGGTCATTCTTTGCTATCCGCCCCGAGTGAAATAAGAGAAAGAGCCTCGCGTAGCTGCGCGAGGCTCTTTTGCGTTGTTTATTCGGCCTTGATGGTTGCCGTTCCCGATCGGAGGCCGTCGGCACTGACGGTGATCTCGATGCTGCCCCGGTTGGCAGCACGCACGATGGCGAGCGCGCGACCCGTGAAGGTGTGGCACTTATTCGAGCCATAGTCGTCCTCATTGCAAGGATTTCCGCTGAAAATGCCCATCAGCTCGCCACCCGTGACGGTGCATTGCAGCTCACCGTCGTATTCGTAGACGAGGCGTCCCTCGGCATCCGTGGCGGCAATTTGGAAGTAGGCCAGATCGCGGCGGTCGGCAGTGATGCTCTCGCGCTCGGAACTCACGGTGATGGCCGTGGGAGCGGTCGTGGTCTGCAACGAATGAGTAGATACGCAAACGCCGTTTTTGTATGCGGAGGCACTCAGCGTGCCGCGCTCATAGGGAATATCCAACGTAGCCGTGCCCTTGACGGGAACAGCCTTGCCCATCTCGCGACCGTTGAGCGTGAATACGATCTCATCGGCATCGGTGTAAACGTCACACTTGACGGGCTTGCCGAGATAAGCGTCGTCAAACGTCCACGTTTCGTGCACGTCGTACCAGTGCCAGGTCGTGCCCGTAAAGCCCTCGCCGTAGTGCTCGGGGTGCGTCGTGAAAATGCGGGGCGCGGTGTTGCCCAGCCAAACGGCTTCGCGGAAGTAGGATTGCGGACGACGGTTGCCGCAAAGGTCAAGATCGCCCTGATAGCACGAGCGCCAAGGGTATTCTCCGAGGGAAAGTCCGACCATGACGCCGTCGCGCGCCCACATCCAGCGACCGGTGCCGGCCTCGCCGAGGTTATCGTGCGCCGTCCAGGTGAAGTTGCCGAGAACGTAGGGCAGCTTGGCGGTCAGCGTCCAATCGTCGTAGAATTGAAGGGCGTGCGTTTCCGAGCCCCACATGACGCGGTCGGGATACAGCTCGTGGTCTTTTTCATAGTATTTATAAAGATAATTGTAGCCGACGATATCCATGGGCTCCATGAACTTGGGCGTGTGCGAGCACCATGCGTCGTAGGTATCCCACTTGCCCGGCGTTCCCACGCGGTCGAAAATACGGGGTTGGGTGAGATATTCGGGTGCGTCGGTCGGGTCTTGTCTGTTCAGACGGGCGACCATGCAGATGCCCGAGGTCACGGGACGCGTCGCGTCGTAGCGGCGCACGATGTCCGAAAGCGTTCTCGACCATGCATAGCCGTCCGAGCAGCCGTCGCGTTCGACGATCTCGTTGCCGATGGAATAGCTGAATACGCAGGGGTGATTGCGATCGCGCAGCACCATGTAAGACAGATCGCGCTCATACCAGTCGCGGAAGAACAAGTGGTAGTCGCGGTCGGTCTTTTTCATGTTCCACATATCAAACGCCTCATCCATGACGATGATGCCCTCGCGGTCACAAACCTCAAGCAGAGCAAGCGAGGGGGGATTGTGAGCAATGCGCAGCGCGTTAAAGCCGGCGGCCTTGAGGTTGCGCACCTTGCGCGCCTCGGCGGCAGGGAAGG
>JAZQMI010000072.1:0-47526 GCA_045543375.1 Eubacteriales bacterium
CAAAATAAAAAGAAGATCGTCGAGCTGCGCACGCTGCTCTCGGAGCTGATTCCCGACATTGAGATCTTGTCGCTGGCCGACGTCGGCATCACGGACGAGATTGTCGAGGACGGTGACAGTTTTGAAGCAAATGCGCTCATCAAGGCAAGAGCGGCGGCTACGTCGGGCTATATCGGCGTGGGCGACGACTCGGGGCTTTGCGTTGAGGCATTGGGCGGCGCGCCCGGTATCTATTCGGCGCGCTACGCCGGTGAGCACGGCGATGACGAGGCAAATCTTGATCTCGTGCTCAAAAATATGGAGGGCAAGACCGACCGCCGCGCTGCCTTCGTTTGCGCCATCGCTTGCGTCTTTCCCGACGGAAGCGAGCCCATCGTTTGCCACGGTCGCGTGGACGGCGAGCTGCTCTTGGCGCGTGACGGCGAGGGTGGCTTCGGCTACGATCCCATTTTCTACTATCCGCCCTTTGGGACAAGCTTTGGCGTAAGCAGCGCCGAGGACAAAAACAAGGTCAGCCACCGCGCACGCGCGCTTGCTGCGTTTGCTGCGGCACTGGCTGCAAGACTTTCTGACAAACAGTGAGGCAAACATGAAATTGACGACCAAACAGCGCGCCTATCTGCGCGCACAAGCAACGCATATTGATACCATTATGCAGATCGGCAAGGGCGGCGTCGGTGAGGGGATGGTCAAGACCGTTGTCGATGCGCTGGAGGCTCGCGAGCTGATCAAAATGAAGGTGCTCGAAAACAGCGGCGAATATCCGCGCGATCTTGGCGAGGAACTGGCCGCCGCGTGCGGTGCCGAGCTTGTGACCGTCATCGGTAACAAGATCGTACTTTTCCGCCCCGCGACCGATCCCAAGCGTCGCAAGATCGAGCTTCCGAGGGCGTAAGAGTATGCGCATCGGTATTTACGGAGGCAGCTTTTCACCCGTCCATAACGGGCACGTGGCGGCTGCCAAGGCGTTTATGGAGCAGATGTGGCTGGATATTCTGTATATCATGCCCGCCGGCATTCCGCCTCACAAGCAAATGGAGGGCGATGCCAACGCATGGCAGCGTCTTAAAATGTGCGAGCTTGCCTTTGAGGGCATGGACGGCGTGCTGATCAGCGACATGGAGATCCGCCGCGAGGGTAAAAGCTACACGGTGGACACGCTTCGCGCGCTCGCCTCACCCGAGCACCGTCTGTTTCTTATGATGGGAACGGACATGCTGCTGACGCTGGGTCAGTGGCGCGAACCCGAGGAAATATTCAAACTGTGTTATCCCGTCTATATGAGAAGGGAAGGCCCTGACCCCATTCTGGACGCCCGTATCGTGGCAAAAATTTCTGAATATCAAGAGAGATTTGGCAAGGTCGTGCGCCGCATCACGGGCGACGTTGTGCCCGTGTCGAGCACTATGGTTCGCTCTGCCGTGGAGAAAGGCGAGAGCCTTGATGGCTTGGTTCCGCCTCCGGTGGAAAAATATATCCGCGAGCAGGGACTGTATAAAAAAACGGGAGGCGAGGCACAATGATGATGGCACATATCACGGACGACATGCTGGACGCTCTGCGCGAGCGCGTAAGAGGAATGATGTCGGAAAAGAGATACGCACACACCTGCGCCGTCGAGCAAATGGCGGCACGGCTCGGTGCGCTGTACTGTCCCGAACACATCCCCGCCTTGCGTGCAGCCGGACTTCTGCATGATATTACAAAAGAAGAAAGTTTAGAAAACCAATTGCAATTATGCGAAAAGTTTGATATAATGGTGACGATCGAGGATAAGCTCGCTCCCAAGACTTTTCACGCCAAAACGGCGGCGGCTCGCATTCCCTTGGAATTTGCCGAGTTTGCCGACGATATCGTGATCGGCGCGGTGCGCTGGCACACGACAGGGCGCGCAGGTATGACGCTGTGCGAGCAGCTCGTCTATCTCGCCGATTATATCGACGATACGAGAAAATTCGTTGACTGCGTGCGACTGCGCGAGCTGTTCTGGGGGGCTGATGTAGCAAGCATGCCGATGGAGGCAAGGCTCACGCATTTGCGTGAGGTGCTCATCGTTTCCTTTGACATGACCGTGCAGGGCTTGCTCTCGGACGGTGCGCTGATCAGCCGCGATACCATCGAGGCACGCAACGACCTGCTGGCACAAAAAGCGTCAAATTGAGCATAGCGTTACATAAATCCCATATCGGAGGAACGTAACGCATGAAAAGAAAATTGACCGCCAAGGCGCTCATCATTCCCTTGATCGTTGCTTATTTCGTTCTGCTGCCCCTTCTGGGTGCGGCGGTGATCGGTGAGCATCGTTACGAGCGCAATCACCCCGCTTATATGAACCATCTCTGGCATCGTATGCTGGGCGACGAGCAAACGATCGCCCCAAGCGACATGCCGACGGGCGGTGAGAACGGGCGGCTCAATATTTTGGTGGTCGGCAAGGATAAAGCGGCGGGATTGACCGACGTGATGATGCTGGCCTCGCTGGATACCAAGGCGCAGCAGCTATCGCTTTTGCAGATTCCGCGCGACACCTATGCGGCCTACACGAACCGTGATTACAAAAAGATCAACGGTGCTTACGCGGCGCTGGGTGGGCAGGGGCTGGTCAGCTTTCTGAATGAGAATATGGGCGCGGATATCGACCACTACGTTTGCGTTGATCTGGATGTGCTCGGTGAGATGGTCGATCTGATGGGCGGCGTTCGCATGAACGTGCCCCAAGACATGGACTACGACGATCCCGCTCAAAATCTGCACATTCACATCAAGGCAGGAGATCAGGTGCTTGGCGGCAAGGACGCGCAAAGCTTCGTTCGTTTCCGTTCGGGCTATGTACTGGCTGACGTCGGGCGTATGGACGCACAAAAGCTGTTTATGTCCTCGCTGGCCAATCAGGCCAAGGAAAAGCTGACGCTTGGGCAGATGATGAACTTGGCATGCCGTTGCTTTGGCAAGGTCAAGACCGACATGAAGCTTAGCGACTGCCTGGAATGTGTCAAGCAACTGCGCAGCGTGGAAATGTCATCCATGCACATGGCAACGCTACCGGGTGAGTCGGCAAGAATGAACGGGGATAGCGGCGCGTGGTATTATATTTTGAACAAAGCGGCCACCGAGCAGCTCGTTCAGAGCACGCTCAAGGCCGAACAGCCGTTCGACCCGAACGGCGTATTCACCAATATCAAAAAAAGTGCGTTTGACCGCATTTACAGCGCGCCCGGCGAGAGGTATTCCGTTCACGGATATACTGCGCAGGACGCATTGGACGGCAATATCACCGTCCGCCGCGTCGGCTGACCCGACGCCCTACATAAGTGAGAAAACAAATACATTTACATAAAGGAAGTGAAGCAATGGAAGAAATGATGAAGACAAACCCTGCCGACGGCATTTTGCTCTCGGAGGAGGAATATCGCGCGCTACCCGCGCTTTCGGTCACCGAGCCGAAGGACATGGCCGAGGAGATCGCGCACATTCTGGATTGCAAGAGAGGTCACGACGTCAAGGTGATCTACGTCGAGGATAAGACGGTCATCGCCGACTATTTCGTGCTGTGCACCGCCAATTCGAGTACGCACATCAAGTCGCTGATCGGCGAGGTCGAATATCGCCTCAATCTGCGTGGCGTGGACGCTCACCACGTCGAGGGCAGAGAGAATGGCGCCTGGGTCATTGCCGACTATTCAAGTGTCATCGTGCACGTGTTCAGCCGCGAGGCGCGCGAGTTCTACAATCTCGACAAGCTGTACGGCGAAGGTCCCGATGCCCGCGAGATGGAGCAAAACGAAATCTGAACAAACTAATTTTTGACATATACAGAGGAGAAAACATTATGAAGTACGATTTTTCTGCGGTAGAGCAAAAGTGGCAGAAAAAGTGGGATGACGCCGGTATTTTCAATGCCGTCGACGGCTCGGACAAGCCCAAATTCTACGGCCTTGTTGAGTTCCCGTACCCCTCGGGTGCAGGTATGCACGTCGGTCACATTAAGGCTTATTCGGGTCTTGAGGTCATCTCGCGTAAGAGAAGAATGCAGGGCTACAACGTTCTGTTTCCCATCGGCTTTGACGCTTACGGTCTGCCTACCGAAAACTACGCCATCAAAACGGGTATCCACCCCAGACAGGTGACGGATAAGAACATTGAGAAGTTTACCTCGCAGCTCCGTCGCGTCGGCTTTTCGTTCGACTGGACGCGCGTGATCGATACCACCGAGGAGGAGTACTACCGCTGGACGCAGTACATATTCCTCAAGCTGTTCGAGAAGGGACTGGCCTTCCGTGACACGGCACTGGTCAACTACTGCCCGACCTGTAAGGTCGTTCTTTCCAACGAGGACTCGCAGGGCGGTAAGTGCGACATTTGCCACAGCGACGTCGTGCAGAAGTCCAAGGACGTTTGGTATCTGCGCATCACCGAGTACGCCGATAAGCTGCTTATGGGTCTTGACGGCGTGGATTATCTGCCCCAGGTCAAGCAGCAGCAGGTTAACTGGATCGGCAAGTCGACGGGTGCTTTCGTCAATTTCTCGATCGCAGACAGCGATGAGCAACTGCGCATCTATACCACCCGCCCCGACACGCTCTTTGGCGTGACCTTCATGGTCATCGCACCCGAGCACCCCTTGATCGACAAGATGGCCGATCGCATCGGTAACATGGACGCCGTGCTTGCTTACCGCAACGAGTGCGCCAAGAAGACCGAGTTCGAGCGTACCCAGCTTGTCAAGGACAAGACGGGCGTTAAGCTCGATGGTCTTTGCGGTGTCAACCCCGTCAACGGCAAGCAGATCCCCATCTACATTGCCGACTACGTCATGATGGGCTACGGTACGGGTGCTATCATGGCCGTTCCCGCACACGACGAGCGTGACTATGCTTTTGCCAAGAAGTTTGGCATTGACATCATCGAGGTCATCAAGGGCGGCAATATTGACGAGGCTGCTTACACGGGTGACGGCGAGATGGTCAACTCGGACTTCCTTAACGGCTACGACAATAAGAAGGACTCCATTGCCCGCATGATCGAGCACCTCAAGGAGCAGGGCATCGGTGAGATGGGTGTTCAGTATAAGATGAAGGACTGGGCGTTCAACCGTCAGAGATACTGGGGCGAGCCCATTCCGATCGTGCACTGTCCTACGTGCGGCATGGTTCCCGTGCCTTATGAGGAGCTTCCCCTTCGTTTGCCCGAGGTCAGCGAGTTTGCTCCCGGCGAGGGCGGCGAGAGCCCCTTGGCCAAGATCGAATCGTACGTCAACTGCGAATGCCCCAAGTGTGGCGGCGCGGCAAGACGCGAAACCGACACCATGCCCCAGTGGGCAGGCTCGTCGTGGTACTTCCTGCGCTATATCGACCCCCACAATACCGAGGCGCTGGCAGACCCCGAAAAGCTCAAGTATTGGCTGCCCGTTGACTGGTACAACGGCGGTATGGAGCACGTCACGCGCCACATGATCTACTCGCGTTTCTGGCACCACTTCCTCTACGATATCGACGCCGTTCCTTGTGCCGAGCCTTACGCCAAGAGAACCGCGCAGGGTCTGATCCTGGGTCCCGATGGCGAGAAGATGAGTAAGTCCAAGGGCAACGTCGTTGACCCCAACGAGGTGGTCGACGAGTTCGGTGCCGACGTCCTGCGTACCTATATTCTGTTCATGGGCGACTACGGCAGCGCAGCACCCTGGTCGGAAAACGGCGTTAAGGGCTGTAAGAGATTCCTTGACCGCTTTGCGGATCTGACCGATCTCGTCAGCGAAAAGGGAACACCCGCCAAGGTCGAGAGTGCTATCCATAAGACCATCAAGAAGGTCACGAGTGACCTTGAGGATATGAAGTTCAACACGGCCATCGCCGCCATGATGGGCTTGCTTAACGACATTTACGATGGCGGCAGCCTTGCCAAGAGCGACCTTGAGCTGCTCGTCCGACTGCTTTGCCCCATCGCACCTCACCTTTGCGAGGAGCTCTGGGAGAGCATGGGCGGTCAGGGCTTCTGCTCGCTGGCCGCATGGCCCGAGTACGACGAGGCCAAGACGGTCGATCGGGAGATCGAGCTGCCTGTCCAGATCAACGGTAAGATCAGAGGTAAGATCGTCGTTGCCGCTGATGCATCCAAGGATGATATCCTTGCCGCTGCCAAGGCAGAGGTCGCACAGCAGCTTGACGGCAAGACGCTCGTCAAGGAGATCGTTGTTCCCGGCAAGCTCGTCAGCCTGGTTGTAAAATAATTTTTGGTAAATATACGCAAAAGTATTGACAAACAGTATTTTTTCGTGTATAATAATCAGGTGAGTTTATTGCATTACGCGGAGGGAGGGATAAGAACATGGCAGAAGTAAGAGTCAAAGAAGGCGAGAATCTTGACAGCGCTCTTCGTCGCTTTAAGCGTCAGTGTGCTCGTTCCGGAGTCCTTGCTGGGCTCCGCAAGAGAGAGCACTACGAAAAGCCCAGCGTCAAGCGCAAGAAGAAGTCTGAGGCTGCAAGAAAGCGCAAGTATAAATAATGCTTTTCAAAAAAGCGGACGGGTCGCATGATCCGTCCCTTTTTTGTGTCGAATTTTTGATAGACGGTTGACAAGCATGAGAAAAAATGCTATAATAATGATAGCAAGAAGTTGCTTGCAAATACTTATTTCAAGGAGCATATTATGAAAAGCTTGATCAATGCAATTGACAATCTTCCTAAGCTCATTAAGCTCATCCTTTGCATCCCTGCCATTGCTATCGTATGGACCATCTACCGTCTGTGCCGCAGCCTTGAAAAGAACAACATGGTCGGCGTCGTGCTGGCGATCGTTCTGATCTTCGTCGGTATCCCCTTCATGTGGCTGATCGACCTGCTCTGCATCCTGCTTAAGGGCAACGTCTGGTGGATCGACTGACATCTAAATAAAAAAGAGAGGCTTGAGAGCCTCTCTTTTTTTACGTTTTACTGCAGGGGAATGCTGTAAACGGGACGTCCGCGCATGAAATTGCCGAAGATATATTTTTGGCAAGCGGACTCAAACAGCACCCACAGCCGCCCGTCCTTGACCACGATCTCCTCGCTCATGGGCGGTGCTTCGATCACGCGCGTGAGCATGTCATCATCAAGGAAATAGACGGGGACGCTTACGCCGTTCACGTCAAGTGTAGCGTCGGGCTGCTGCTCGGCAGGAAGTGCGCTATAAAAGCGCAGGATGGAGGAGGAAAGTCCGAACGAGGAGGACAGCACGAAGCCGCCGTCCGCCGTCATGGCAAAGCCCTGCACCTGACCGGGCACGGACAGAAGCAGTGTCGGTGTCGTGTCGGCAATGCCAAGCTCGCACGCGGTGTCAAGCGGATATGCGCAGACGAGAGCGTTTTGCACTGCATTATTCGCGACGGTAAAGGCGTGCGTGGGCTTGGTGGGATAATCCTCGGCGCGGTAGAATTCACCGACCCACAGATACTCGCCGTCGGCCAGACAGTAAGCTGCGCGGCTCTCGGGTTGGAACTTGTTGTTCAACGTGATCGTGCCGCCGTTGGGGGCAGAAAGCAGTTCGCTCAGGGAGAGCACCCATACGCAGTTGTCCTCGCCCTCGCCGTCGTTGGCCAGCCAGACGAGATCATCATAAGCGGTCAGACCGCCCGTGTGTCCCGTATAGGCAGTGCCGTCTGCGGCAAGCAGCGTGACGTAGCGCACGGTATGATCATTTCGCTCGTCAATGACGTAGATGCGGCTGGCACTGCCGTCGGCCATGTAACCGCATTGCAGATAAACGCCGTGCTGCTCGACGTAAGCGAAGCCCTGGGGAACCAGACCGTCGCCGAGCCCTGCGGCCTTGAATTCGGCGACCTCGCCGTCAAAGAAATCGCCGTAGACAACGGGGGTGAGCAGGTGCGCGCCCAGCAAAACGAGCGCGACGAGCGAAAGCAGCGAGGCAAGCGCGATCAGCACGATACGAAAGGCTTTTTTTGATCCGGAGCGTTGTTTCATTTGACGTTCTCCTTGTTATTCACCGAATTTTTGGGCGCAATTTTTGAGCATTTCTCGGATGGGCAAATGATAGGGGCAACGTTGCTCGCACAGCCCGCAGTCTATGCAGGCGGACGCCTTGACGCCAAGGCTGGCGTAGCGGTCACGCGCCCAGTTCTCGAGCCCGTAGCGCGAGAGATAGCCCTCAAACAGAAATGCGGCCGAAATATTGATACCTGCGGCGCAAGGGGCACAATAGTTGCAGCGGCGGCAGAAATGCTCTCCGAGGTCTGCAACGATGGCATCGGCACGCGCTTGCTCGTCTGCATGGAGTGGAGCGGTATCGTTGGCGGCTGCCACGTTTTTCCTCACCTCGTCGGCGCAATACATGCCGGGAATAACGACAGTTACGGCGGGATTGGACACGATAAAGCGCATGGCAAGCGTGCCGTCTTCGATGGCACCGCCCGCCAGCGGCTTCATGGCAATAAAGCCGACGTTTTTCTCGGCACAACGCGCGATCAACTGCTCTCCCTGGCGCTCGACAATGTTATAGGGGAACATGACTGTTTCGATCTCGTCGAGCTCCAGTGCCCGCTCAAACACGGACAGCGAGTGTGCGGTCAGACCGATGTGCCCGATCTTGCCTTTTGCCTTGGCATCAAGCAGCGCCTCCATCGCGCCGCCCTTGGCAAGCACGGTGTCAAGCTGCGCGTCGGTCGGGTTGTGGATCTGATAAAGGTCGATATAATCGGTCTGCAAATTGGCAAGGCTGATGTCAATATCCTTTTCCATATCCTCGCGCGTGCGCGCCATGCTCTTGGTGGCAAGCACGAATTTGTCGCGTCTGCCATGGAGAGCCTCGCCGATGAACTGCTCGCTGACGGTATAGCCGCGCGCGGTGTCGATGTAGTTGATGCCGGCGGCCACCACCTCGTCAAACAACTTGGTGCATTCCTCTTGCGTGATGCGCTGAATGGGAATTCCTCCGAAGCCGACGCGGGAGATGCGTAAGCCCGTTTTACCTAACGTTACGTATTGCATGCTGTGTTATCCTTTTTTCGAATTTGCGAGCCACGGGATAATATCGGTCTGCTCGTAGGTGCGCGTCCAGCAGTCATGACCGCAGCCGTGGTAAACGGTCATGTCCACGTTGCCGCCGCGCGAGCGGAGTGCGTCGACCATCATATAAGTATATTCGATCGGCACCGTGGGGTCAGCGTCGCCGTGGAAGGTTCGTATGGGCGTTTGGGTGTTGATATACCACGAAACACCGCCGCCACACATGGGGGCTCCCGCGCTGAAGAAATTGGGGTAGCGGGCAAGCATGGTCCAGGTGCCAAAGCCGCCCATGCTCAGTCCCGTGATGGAAATGCGATCCATATCCGCGTTTTCCTGCTCAGCGACGTGCAAAATCAATTCCATGAGGGCACCGGGGAAGTTGCTCCAGATATCGCCCTCGGGGCATTGCGGCGAGAGCGTGATGACGCGCGTGCCCATATAACTCTGATCCTTGTCAAAAAGCTTGGCGATGCCGTGCACCTTAATTTTTTGCGAGTCGTTTCCGCGCTCGCCCGCGCCGTGAAGCATAACGATCATGGGTAGTTTTTCGTCGGCCGCAGCATCGTCCGGACGTGTGAGAAAATAGGGAAGTGTGATCTTTTCGCCTGTGGCGGTAAAGCGGTCTGTTTTCTTCATAATAATATCTCCTATGCAAAAGGGTTAGCTTGTTTCAGCTAACCCTATTATACATGACGCGCCGCGCCTTGTCAATGGCGTTTGACACTATTCTGCGATAATAATATAAGGATAAACGTCTTGTGTGCCTTCAATGAAATAGACCTCGACGTCACCGTACTTGGCCTTGAGCTGTGCCTCAATGACAGCGGTGTCCTGCTCGGTGGCAGACTTGCCCGTAAAGATGGACAGCATAAATTTGTCGCCACCCTCCAGCATCTTATCGCACAGCGCGACGGTAGCATCGACGAGTTCGGGTTCGGATACCAGCATGCGCTTGCCTACAAAGCCGATGAAATCACCGTCGTGAATTTGCACACCGTCAAGCTCGGCATCGCGAATGGCAGGGGAGACGGTGCCCGTGGTCGCGCGGCTCATAGCCTCACGTGCGCCCTCGAGAATGACGTCCACGTTATCCTCGGACAAGTCCATCGACGCAATGGCAACGTAGCCCGCACCCAGATCCTTGCTCTCAACTACGTGGATCTTCGCGTCCTCGTATATGTCGGCGGCTTGTCTTGCGGCCAGCAGAATGTTGCCGTTGTTGGGAAAGACGAAAATATGTTCGGCGTTGATGCGCTCAAATGCGTCAAGAAAATCGGCGGTAGAGGGGTTTTGCGTCTGACCGCCGCTGACGATAACGTCGGTGCCGAGCTCGGTGAACACGGCCTCAATGCCCTCGCCCGAGCAGACGGCAACGATGCCGTACCTTTTCTTTTCGGCGGGAGCGACGACCTCGGTGGGGGCCTGCTCAACGCTCTCATTATGCTGGAGCGACATGTTTTCGATCTTGACCGTCAGAAATTCACCGAACTGCCTGCCGTATTCAAGCACCTTTTCGGGTGTCTTGGTATGAACGTGGATCTTGATGATGCTGCCCGTGCGGAAGGAAACGACCGAGTCGCCGATGGTGCCAAGATAAGCGGGAATGACCGACTCGTCAAACGTGTCAAGATCGACCTTGGACGATTGCAGACGGAGCAGCAGCTCGGTGCAGTAGCCGTAGGTCATGACGTCGTCGGGACCAAAGGCGTCCAGATCAACGGCGTGAGGCTGTGCCATCGGCGCGATGGCACCTTCCTCGGCGCGGATATCCTCGCCGTTGAGCACGCGGTTGAAACCGTCCATGATATAAAACAGTCCCGCTCCGCCGCTGTCGACAACACCCGCTTGCTTGAGCACGGCAAGAATTTCGGGCGTGCGCTGCAATGACGTATACATTTCCTGCATCAGATCAGCGAACAGCGTGCGAACGGTGCTCTCGGGCGTGATGCGGGCAACGGCGTATTCGGTCGCCTCGCGCGCTACGGTCAGAATGGTGCCCTCGGTGGGCGTCATGACCGAGCCGTACGCCTGCTTGACACCCATGAGCAATGCCTCACCCAGCGTTTTGGCGTCGGCCTTGTCGTGTGCATTCAGCCCCTTGGCCATGCCGGCAAATAATTGCGAGAGAATAACGCCCGAGTTACCTCTGGCCCCCAGCAGCATGCCGTGCGAAAAGGTGGTGATGACCTCGGCAAGGTTGTCGGAATCGACGTTTTGAAGTGCTGCAACACCGCTCTCGATGGTCATACGCATGTTGTCACCCGTGTCGCCGTCGGGAACGGGGAAGACGTTGAGCTTGTTGACCTCCTCAGCGTTGGAGCGGAGCTGTGCCGCGCCGCCCTGCGCCATTTTGGCAAGCAGATGACCGTCAAGCAGCTCGCCGGTTGTGTTAGAGAAGTTATTATCGTTGTTCATGATTGAAACTCCTTTTGGACTTGAAGGACGGAAAATCAGCGATGCTTGCCGATATAGAAGACGGCCAGCGTACCGGGGCCCGAATGTGCACCGATGACCGTGCCGACGGGCGTGATCAGCGTGACGTTGGCACCGTATTGCTTTTCCAGTATTTGTTTGAGCGCCTTGGCATCGTCAAGGCAGTCGCCGTGCGAGATGAACACCTCGTTCATGCTCTCGCTCTCCAGCAGCTCGCCGTATTTTTGTGCCAAGGTGGCGATGGATGGCTTTCTTCCGCGTACTTTGCTGACGTTGATCAGATGTCCCTCGTCGTCTACGTGAAGAATGGGTTTGATACCCAGCGCATTACCTACGAATGCCACCGTCGGACTGACACGACCGCCGCGCTTGAGATAGACCAGATCGTCCACCGTGAACCAGTGGCAAAGACGGGGAATATACGAGCGCGTCAGCGCAGCGACCTCGTTCAGCGTCTTGCCCTCGTTTTTGGCACGAACAGCCAACGCGACCAAAAGACCAAAGCCGGCAGATGCTGCCAGCGTGTCGATCGTAACGATGGTGCGCTCGGGATATTCGGCGGCGAGCAGCTCGGCCGCTATGCGACCGGCGTTATAGGTGTTGCTCAGACCCGACGAAAAGCCGAGGTAGAGAATGTCGTTGCCCTTCTTGAGCTCCTCCTCAAAGAACAAACGGAACCGCTCGGTGTTGATGGCCGAGGTCTTGGCCGTGCGACCGGCACGCATGTGGTCGTAGAACACGTGCGAGGTCATCTCGTCGTTTTCGTATTCCTTGTCCTCGTCCTGAAAGCGGAAGGTCAAACTGATGCAGCCGACGCCCCATTCCCTCAGCGTTTCGGGAATAATATCGCAAGCGGAGTCGGTCAGAATAACGTATGGATTCATATGGTTTTCTCCTTTTTCAATAAAGAATGCGAACATACAAATAGGCGATCGTCGCGCACGCTGCCGTCAATCGTCCTCTACGCTATTATTTTACCATGAATGGTGCGCCGAGTCAATCCACACCGTTGCGCGCGACTATACCGTGCAAAAACCGATAGTAGAGCGTTTGGGGGAGCATTCTACCCGCAGGAGAGAAAGAAAAATGCAGAAAGGGCAAGCAATTTGGGCAAAAAGCAGCAAAAAATTGGTCAAAGTCCTTGCATAGTGAATTTAAATATGGTATAATATGATAAAAGAAACATGGAAACTTGACCGGTAGAGTGGCGAAAATCGCGAATTCTCCTGCCGGGAGAGTTGCTTTTTACTGATTTATCGCGTGCTTTTTGAACAAGAAGGGAGGAAGCCCTATGGAGGATCTGAAAAAGATCATTGCCCGCAATATTACGGAGCTGCGCCGAGCGGCTGACATGACGCAGCTTGAGCTGGCGGAAAG
Source organism: Eubacteriales bacterium (assembly GCA_045543375.1). Classification (GTDB taxonomy): domain Bacteria; phylum Bacillota; class Clostridia; order Oscillospirales; family CAG-272; genus SIG644. Next base: position 12,807 of record JAZQMI010000072.1, read on the forward strand.
GCTCAACTATACGGATAAGGCCGTTTCCAAATGGGAAAGAGGCGAGTCTATGCCCGATATCTCGGTGCTCAAGGCGATCGCCGATCTGTTTGACGTTACGGTCGACTATCTGCTGACGGTCGATCACGTGGAAAAGGTGACCGAGGTGCTGCTGTCCGAGGACGCCGCCGACGAGGCCGCCCGTCACGTCCGCCGTAAGCAGGGCAATTATCGCACCATCACGCTCATCAGCGTGCTGCTTGTCTGGTTGGTCGCTACGTTTGCCTTCGTTATGGCCAAGCTGATCTATGCTGACGCTGTGAACCATTGGCTTGCCTTTGTTTACGCTGTACCGCTTTCTTTTGTCGTGTGGCTTATTTTCCATTCGATCTGGTTCCGCGGACGTCGCAATCTGCTCATCATCTCGCTCTTGATGTGGTCGCTGATTGCCGCCATTCATATCAGCTTCGTCGTGCTTGCAAAGCAGTTTGAAAACATCTGGCTGCTGTATATTCTGGGCGTGCCCGGTCAGGCGATCATTCTCACCTGGTCGCGCCTGATGCACCGAACGAAAAAATAAAAAAGAAAAGCGCGCAGGATCTCAAGATCCTGCGCGCTCTTTTTTGGATCGAAGCACGTTCTTCGGGGGCCACGTTCAGTAAAATCGTTTTTGATGTATGGCAGATCAATCCTCGTCCGCTTCGCGCTCACGCTCACGGCGCTCGCGGCGGCTCTCGCCGTCCTCGTCCTCATCCTCGTCCTCATCGGGCAGAGGAGCGACCTCAACGGTGGCCTCCTTGATGCGGTGGTCGAGAATTTCGGTGACGCGAATGGTCAGACGGTCAATGGTAATGTCGATCTCCTGCTCGCCGTCATCGGGAATGTAGCCGAGCTCACCCAGCACAAGACCCGTCAGCGTGTCGCAGTCTTCATATTCGAGCGTGATGTCGGCCGCCTCGGCAATCTCGGTCAGCTCGACGTTTTCGTGAATGGCATAGGTCGTGTCATTCAGCTTTTCGATCTTTTCGACCACCTCGACCTCCTCGCCCTCGGCAACGGGAGCGTCATCGTGGTCAAACTCACCGACCAACTGCTCGACCAGGTCGTACATGGTGATGATACCCGACATGCCGCCGTACTCGTCGAGCACGATGGCAAGAGAATTGTGCGTGGTCTTCATGTTACGGAACAGCACGTCAGCCTTGACGTTTTCAGGAACAAAGTAGGGCTGTCTGACAGCACTCTCAAGAATGTTTTCCTTGGTCTTTTCGGCCAGACGGAAATAATCCTTGGCGTTCAGAACGCCGATGATGTGGTCGGCGCTCTCCTCGCATACGGGGTAGAGCGTGTGTCTGTGCTCGTGAATGGTTTCATCCCAGACGCTGACCTCGTCCTCCATCCAAAGCAGAGCTACGTCGGTGCGGTGGGTGGCGATATCACCCGCGCTCAGATCGTCAAACTCGAACACGTTGCGAATGAGCTCTTTTTCCTCATGGTCGATGGTACCGCTCTCGCTGCCTGCGTCGACCATCAGGCGGATATCGTCCTCGTCGACCTGCTCCAATTCCTCGTGCGGGTCAATACCGCGCAGGCGGAGAACGGCGTTGGTCGAGGCGGACAGCAGCCACACGAAGGGCGTGAACAGCTTGGCAAGCGAGGTGATAAAGCCCACTCTCTTGAGCGCCATATCCTCGCCCTTGCGCTGTGCGACACGCTTGGGAACAAGCTCGCCGAACACCAGCGTGAAGAAGGAGAGAATAAGCGTGATGACGATGACCAATACTGTTTCGGGGACGGCAACGCCAAGGCTCATAAGCCATGTTTGCAGCGGCTCGGCAAAGCTGTCGGCCGCCAGAGCACTTCCCAGAAATCCCGCCAGCGTGATGGCGATCTGAATGGTGGACAGGAACTTTTCGGGCTTGCCCGTCAGCTTGAGCAGCTTTTTGGCACGTTTGTCACCCTCGTCGGCCAGTGCCTTGAGGCGGATCTCATTGACCGACACGAGCGCAAGCTCGGTGCCTGCAAAATAAGCGTTGATGGCGATCAGAACGACCTGCAGCACGACGAGCAGCACGTATTTGATGATATCAAGCTGTGTCACGATGGCGGCAGACGGCGTGGTGGCTAGCATACATAATCGTATGGGGTCCAAAGTAAAATACCTCTTTCTTTTTTATTTGAAAGGATGTGTGCCTTTTCCGAAAACGAGTATAAGGCATAGACCTGCACGTGTGATGCGTGCAAGCCTACGCCTTATCTCATTTTATATGTAAATATGTAAGCACGGTCGTGCAACAGTTATCTCGGTCAGGGTCACTATCGTCCGATTTCATGATGGAACGGTAAAAATCCTTTCTTTCATAATTACTGCTATTATATCGGTATCCCTTCGAAAAGTCAATGAAAAAGCTCTTTAATTAACAAATTGTTCACATTTGGACGTCAAAAACGCAAGGCTTTGTGTGAAATTTTGGGTTGCAACGGCGAAAATCGCGAAAAGCTCTTGAAAGTCGGGCAAAAGAATGGTATACTGACATAGAAATCCAATGACAAAAGGAGGTCAAACGATGAAAAACGGTCGTCGCGCGCACAGGCTGCTTGCGCTTTTGCTCGTTGCTTGCCTGATGCTGCCGCTCGTCGGATGCACGAAATTACCCGAGCCTGAATATGATAACACGCTGCACCTTTTGAGCAAATCGGGCGTCAGTGTTTTTCGTATCGTTTATCCTCAATCGAACTGTCCCGAGGAGATCGCGCAGGGCGCGTCACTTGTGCACCGTGCCATGCAGCACATGTTGGGCGTCGAGGTCAATATGGTCAGTGACCGCGACCTTGCCGATGCATCCGATCTTGTGCTTCCTTATGAAATCCTGATCGGCAAGACGGCGCGCAGAGAAACGACGCGCGTACTGGAGGAGCTCGGGCAGGACGAATGGACGGTCCGCATGGTCGGGAACAAGCTGATCGTCGTCGGTAAGAGCCACCGCGCCACCGAAGAGGCGATCGCGTATTTCGTGACGAATATCCTCGGCTATACAGACGATGCCACCCCCAAAAATACAGATTTGGGTATTCCTGCAACGTATGCGTATTCTGCCGAATATCGCGTTCCGCTAATTGCCAATCAGGAGCCGCACAGCACCATGCCGCGCGCGACCTGGCGCGCGACCTATCTCTATCCCGTGTCTACCGAGCAGAACGAGGCGGATGCGCTCACCATTGCGACGCTGCAAGGACTTGCGGCAGCCTATCACGGCGAGCAGATTATCTGGCGTGACGCGGCATACGAGGCGTATTTGCCCGAGCTTCAAAAGATGGAAAATCTGCGCATTTGCGAACTGACCGACGACGGTCAAGCGTGGACACTGTCCACGCTGCTCCGGCATTACGCCCGCCATCTGGACGGATATCTTTTGTGTGACGTATCGTTGACCGAGCAGTCGGTCGGCGTCGCCATCAGCCTTGCCCATCAGCTCAACGCCGTAGTCGTTACGCCCGAAAATGAGCAGACGGCACGCGACGCAGGACTTGCATGCGTGCTTGACGTGCGCGGCAGAACGGACGAATGGATGCGTCAGAGTGAGTATTTTTCCGCGCTGAATACGACCGTGGCAGTGGAGCAATCGGCGAAAAACGCCCCCTATCTCATCGACTATGCCGTTATGAGCGGTTGCTATTACTATTACTATGACGGCTCGGATGCTTACGTCCATGCCCAACGCTTCAAATTCCTTGACGAGGGCGCGCGCGTGCTGCTGGGCAGCAACGCAAGTCATAACGACATGCGCCTCTCGCTTGCCGATATTGATTTGCAGCCCGTCAACGCAGGACAGATATGCAATCTTTCCACCATGAGCGGCTTTTCTTGCTCGGGCGCTTTGTTGGCGGACGATGCTCCGACGGAGGGCGGAAAGGTTCATACTGTGGCCTTCGTCATACAGGGAGAGGACGCTCTGCAATGGTTTGCGGATGACTTCATTACCACGCCCGGTTGGTACGCTTCTTCCTTGCGCGGCGAAGTGGACGTCAACTGGAGCTTGCCGGCCACGTTGTGCGAGCTGGCACCCCCCATATTGAATTATTTCGGCGCAAGCGCGACCGAGCGGGACGATTTCCTGCTTACGCTGACTGCTCCGGGCTACACCTATTCTGCCGACTGGCAGGACGATGCACGGCGAGCACTTGCCGACCGTGTTGCCAAAACCATGCAATGCGTTGGCATGTCGCAGCTTCTCGTACCGTCGGATATGGGGGCGGACGAGCAAATGTTGACCGCCTTTGCCGAGCAGGACGCGGTAACGGGCATCGTGTATGCAGGAATGCTTGAGGATGCAACCGGTGCAGGGGATATCCGCTTGATCGGTGATACGCCCGTCGTATCCATACGCGGCAGACTGACGAGCAGCGCGGTCGACGGCACGCCCGAGGCTATCGTGCAAATGCTCAACTCGCTCCCCACCGATCCGAGCAGCCCATACGCATATTCGGTCATTATCATTGACGCGCGTGTGGGACTTGACGAAGATGGAATTGTGATCGACGGCGGCGATACCATGGCAGCCGTCAAGGCCATCGTAGACGGACTTGAAGAGCAGGTGCAGATTGTGAGCTTGTCCGAGCTGATGACGCGCATCGACCAAAACCTCAAATAAGCGAAAAATCTCCCGATGGGTATGAGCCCGTCGGGATTTTTTCGTTGCATTTTTGTAAAAAAATTCAGAAATTCGAGCAAAACTTCTTGAATTTTTGCTCGCAATGGTTTATAATAAAATGTATTCGTATCGGCAAGGGAGGGGAGGCGCATGGCAACCGGAAAAAACACGCAGGCGGCGTGCAATCCGTTCCCGTTTTCCGATACCAATAAAAGGTACTATACCTACGATTACTATCTCAAAAATACCTTTGGCGGCAAGTGCGCCAAAATTCCGCTGGACGCAGGCTTCACGTGTCCCAACATTGACGGGACGTGTGCCGTGGGCGGATGCATATACTGCTCGGGACGGGGAAGCGGCGATTTCGCCCAAGCGCCCACCGTGAGCATCGAACAACAATACGAACTCACCCGTCGGGCACTGTCAAGCAAATGGAGCGTGGAACGCTGTATTCCGTATTTTCAAGCCCATACCAACACGCACGCATCGCTTGAGGTGTTGCGTGAAAAATTCGAGGCGGCGTTGCGATTGCCGAGTGCCGTGGGGTTGAATATTGCCACCCGCGCCGACTGCCTGCCGCCCGACGTGGTAGCGTATCTGGCGGAGCTTGCCGAACACACGGTACTGACGGTCGAGCTTGGACTGCAATCGGCACACGACGTGACCGCCGAGCGCATCAACCGCGGGCATACGTGGCAACAGTTTTGCCAAGGCTTTGAGGCTGTGCGCCGTGCGAGCGATCGCATACGCATCGGCGTGCATCTGATCTTCGGGTGCCCCGACGAAACGGACGACATGATGCTTGAGAGCGTGCGCCGCGTAGCGGTGCTGCATCCCGATGAGGTCAAGATCCATTTGCTTCACGTGCTGCGCGGCACGCGACTTGGCGAGGTGTACAAGGCGGGCGAATACGAGCCGCTTGAGCGCGAGAGATATATTGATCTGGTCGTCCGCGCGCTGACGCTGTTGCCCCCCGACACGGTGATCGGGCGGCTGACGGGTGACGGCATGGCAGATGATCTGCTCGCGCCCGCGTGGAGCCGCCGCAAGGTGACCGTGCTTAACGACATTGATAAACGATTGGTAGAAAATGGTTGGTATCAAGGCATCTTTTACCGACCGTGAAAGGATATTTGATATGAACGACAACAAAAACAACGACAAGCAAGAGCTTGCCTGCCGACTTAAAACGTCCATCGGCGGTCAGGCCCTGATTGAGGGCATCATGATGCGCGGTCCCAAAAACACGGCCATGGCCGTACGAAACCCCGAGGGCGACATCGTACTCGAGGAATGGCCCACCGAGGTAGGCACGCGCGCCAAATTTTTCAGATTGCCCTTTGTGCGCGGTATCTTTAATTTCGTCGATTCGATGCGCTTCGGCTACAAATGCCTGATGCGCAGTGCCGAGATCGCAGGACTTGACGAGGTCGAAGACAGCAAAAAGGCCGCCGAGGTCGAAGGGGCTGACGGTGAAGCGGCCGAGCAACCCAAAAAGAACAAGAAGGGTGATGAAATGTCGCCCGTGATGAAGCTGCTGATGGTCGTATCCACCGTGCTCGGCTTCGGTCTTGCTATTTTACTGTTCGTCTGGCTGCCCGCACAGATTTATGCATGGCTGCCCGACAATCCTTTCTCGATGGATAACCGCTATCTGCGCTCGGCATTTGAGGGCGTTTGCCGTTTGATATTGCTGGTCGGTTATATGGCGGCGGTATCGCTCATGAAGGATATTCGCCGCACCTATATGTATCACGGGGCAGAGCACAAGACCATCTTCTGCTACGAAGCAGGGCTTGAACTGACGGTCGAGAACGTGAGAAGCATGCGTCGTTTCCATCCGCGCTGCGGCACCTCGTTCCTCATGCTCATGGTCATCGTCAGCATTGTGGTCGGATTTTTCATTCCGCCCTCGTGGGCTATGTGGATTCGCGTGCCCTTCAAGCTGCTGCTCATTCCCGTTATCGTCGGCATCGGCTACGAGCTGCTCAAGCTGGCGGGACGCCACGATAACGTTCTCACTCGCATCATCTCAGCTCCCGGATTGCTTTTGCAGCGTCTGACCGTCTACGAGCCCGACGACGCCATGATCGAGTGTGCCATCGCGGCTATGCAAAAGGCCATTCCCGACGACGGCAGCGACCGTATTTGATTGGAGATCCTAAATCTTTATATAAAAAGGAGTAAAAAACAATGCGCTTTATCGTATGTGACACCCATGAGGAGATCGCCCGTCTGGGCGCAGACATGATCGAAGAGGTCATGAAGAGCAAAAAGGACGCCGTTCTCGGTCTTGCCACCGGCTCGACGCCCGTCGATATGTACGCCGAGCTGATCCGCCGTTACAAGGCAGGTCAGTTGGACTTTTCGCCCGTTCGCTCGGTCAATCTGGACGAGTACTATCCTCTTGCGCCCGACAACGACCAGAGCTACCGCTATTTCATGAACCACAACCTGTTTGACCACGTCAACATTAAGAAGGAAAACACCAACGTGCCCGACGGACTTGCCGAGGACCCCGCAGCCTTCTGCGCGTCCTATGAGCAGCTCATCCGCGATCTGGGCGGCATCGATATTCAGGTACTGGGCATCGGCGGCAACGGTCACATTGCTTTCAACGAGCCTGCCGAGGCGCTCGATCCGCTGACCCATCTGACCGACCTAACGTCCGAAACCATCGCAGCAAACTCGCGCTTCTTTGAGAGCGAGGCCGATGTTCCGCGCCGTGCGCTGACCATGGGCATGGGCACCATTCTGAACGCCCGCAAGATTTTGCTGCTCGCGACGGGTGCTGCCAAGGCTGACGCCATTGCAACGCTTATGTCGGGTAAGCTGACCACGTCTTGCCCTGCATCGCTGCTCAATCTGCACGCTGACGTTACCGTCATCTGCGACCGCGCCGCTGCTGCCAAGGTTCAGGGCTAAAATACGATAAATCAAGAGGCAAAAACACATGGATATGCAACAAATCAAGACTCAAGCCGAGCAGGCTGTGCGCGAGCTGCTGGCGGCGGCAAAGCTGAACCGCGGCGATATATTCGTCGTGGGTTGCTCGTCCTCCGAGATCATCGGCGAGCACATTGGTAAGTGCTCGTCTGCCGAGGCGGCAGTGGCCGTATACGAGGGCATTGCCCCTGTGCTGGCCGAGGAGGGCATTTATCTGGCGGCACAGTGCTGCGAGCATCTCAACCGTGCGCTCATCATCGAGCGCGCGTGCGCCGAGAAATACGGACTTGACGTTGTCTGCGTCAAGCCACAGCCACACGCAGGCGGCTCGTTTGCCACGACGGTGTATGAGCGGGCAGAGGTCCCCGTTGCTGTGGAACATATCCGTGCTCACGCCGGTATTGATATCGGCGGTACGCTGATCGGTATGCATCTGCGCGACGTTGCCGTGCCGGTGAGATTGTCGATCAGTCGCATTGGCGAGGCCAACGTACTGTGTGCTCGCACGCGTCCCAAGTTTATCGGCGGCTCGCGCGCTCACTATCCCGATGGTGAGGTACGCTGATATGAAGCTGCTTTTGAAATTTTGGCGCCATCTGTGCGCGGCGTATACCGTGACGTCGGTGCTGTTTTTGCTGCTCAACTTGATGATTTCGGGCTCGTTTGACAATACCGTTATCCGTCCCGAATCGTTCTTGCTGCTGATTCCGTTTGCCGCAGGCATTGCGTTGGCGGGCGTGCTGTACGCAGCCAAGGCATTGACGCACGCATGGCGGCTTGTGCTGCATTTTGCTGCGTGCACGCTGTCTTCCTATCTGTTTTTGTATCTGCCGTCAGGCACGGGAGCGAGCGGAGGCATGAAGCTGCTCATGCTGCTTTTGATCGTGCTCGTTTACTGGATCGTCATGGGCGCATATCTGGCGCTGACGGCCAAAATGCGTCGTGATCGCACGAACAAGACCGAATATCAAAGCGTGTATAAAAAATAATCGATAAGAGGTTATATAGGCCCCGTGATTGCGGCATACTAACCGTGAAACCAAACGAAAGGGGGAGCGAATATGGTCAATCGAACCGTGCTGATGCGAGCGTGGACGATATTGATGCTGTCGCTCGCCCTTGTTTGTATCGTGGCCCTTGCCGTGCTGGGCGTGCTGTCGCTGACCGCACCCGAGCCGCCTGCGGTGGAGTCGAGCGATCCGCCGTTCCACGAGGACTATCCCACCTACGACCCCGCAGCCCCCGGCGATCCTGCTGAGGTCGCGCTGCCCGCGCACACACGTGTGCTACCCGAAACGCCCGATGCAGGGCAGGGCTATATTGATCGCATGATCTTTGTGGGGGAGTCGACCACGGCGCACCTGCGCAGCCGCGGCGTGCTCACCGACGGCACCAAGACACAGCAGGTCTGGTCCAATGACTCCAATACCATGACCATGGACCTGAACATTCTCAAAAAGACCATACGCTATCCCGTCAGCGGCGTGGAAATGACCATCGCCGAGGCGGCAAAGAGTGCCAAGCCTGACTATATTGTGCTGTCCTTTGGCATGAACGGAATCAGCGGCTTTGTCAAAAACACCGATCTGTACAAAACGGCTTACGGAATGCTCATCGATGCCATTCACGAGGCGTCACCCGGTACGGTGGTATTGCTGCAAACGATCTATCCCGCAGCGGTCAACCAAACCACCTTTGCCGCGGGTGCGACCGCACTCAACGCCGACGTGCGCAAGCTCAACGCGCTGTTGCCCACCATTGCCGAGCAGCATGATGCCTACGTCGTGGACACGGCGTCCTGCCTTGCCGACGCGCAGGGTATGCTGCGCTCCGACTACCAGAATGGCGACGGATTGCACCTGACGCATGCTGCCTACACCGCAATTTTGCACTATTTGCGTACGCACGCCTACGTGCCGCAGTAAGGAGTATTATATAATGAGGAAATTTTTGATCGCTGCGCTTGCTGTACTGATGCTTTGGGTGTCCGTTGCTTGCTCGTCCGCGCCCGCTTATTCGGACGGCGTTGCCGCCGAACAGTTGGTCGGCGACGCGCTGGGCGCCATTGGCTCGACCGAGGATTATATCGACGGCACGAGCAATTATTTTGCCTACTACTTCGAGGGCAAAGAGGGCGCCGAGCATATCGTCGAGTGCCGCATGATGTTCCATAAACAGGAAACCAACGTCAATGAGCTTGGCGTGTTCCGCGTGGACGGTGCAAAAGCGGCCGATGAAGTCAAGGTTTTGGTGCAGAGCTATCTTGCCGAGCAGCAGGACTATCTGCGCGGCTTTGCCAAGAATTACAGCCCCGAGGACATGAAAAAGATCGACAATGCTGCCGTCACCGTCAAGGGTTGCTATGTGATCTATTATATCCTCTCGCCCGAGGACGCGGGATGCATGATGGATGCGATCGAGGCGACGCTCACGGCGAAATAATCAAATAGAATACAAAAGCACCATCCTTTGAGAAAAGGGTGGTGCTTTTTTTGCTTTGCCGTATGATTTTTCCTCTCGTAGCCATACTAACGCTGTGATATCATCCAAGAAAAAGGAGGGAGGACTTATGGCGCAATCACTGACGCTGACCGCAGATTACCGCGAGAACGTGCGCCGCATGGACGCGATGTTTGCGGTCAAGGACAATTTCGATATCATCAAAAAGGTCATGACGATCGGCTCCGACGAGCTGACCGTATATTATATTGACGGATTTGTCAAGGATGGATCGGTTACTAAGATATTCATCTATTTATTAGGGCTTCAAGGGCTGAAGGGCATGAGCGCGACGGCCTTCATGCAGTCGCACATGCCATACGTGGAGGCAGAGGTAACGGCTGACGGCGAGGCGGTGGTTCGCTCGCTGCTCTCGGGTGCCACCGTCATGCTCGGCTCGACCTTCGGCAGCGAGGTCATGATCGTCGATGCCCGCACCTATCCCGCACGCGACACGGCCGAGCCCGAGGGAGATCTGGTCATGAAGGGGGCGCGCGACGGCTTCGTTGAAACCATGATCTTCAACACGGCGCTCATTCGCCGCCGCATCCGTCACCCCGCGCTGACCATGCATTATCTGTCGGTGGGCGAGGTGTCGCGTACCGACGTGTGCGTTTGCTATATGCGCGATCGCGCCGATCTCGATTACGTCGAGCGGCTCAAGCAAAAGATCAAATCCATTCGCGTGGACGCGCTGCCCATGGGGCAGGAATCGCTCATGGAATGCCTGATCTGTCGGCAATGGTATAATCCCTTTCCCAAGATCAGAACGACCGAACGCCCCGATGCTGCCGCCTCGCAATTGCTCGAGGGAAGCGTGCTCATCATTTGCGATACCAGTCCACAGGTCATGGTGTTGCCCTCGACCATGTTCGATTTTTTGCAAGAAACCAACGATTATTATTTTCCGCCGCTGACGGGCAGCTATATCCGTATCACGCGTCAGATCATTTTCTGGCTCGCGCTGTTTTTTACGCCATTTTGGTATCTCATGGTCAAAAATCCCGCTATCGTGCCCGATTGGCTGTCCTTTATGCAGCCCGCGGAAACGGGCAAGATACCCATCCTCGCTCAACTGCTGCTCGTGGAATTTCTGATCGACGGTTTGCGCATGGCGTCACTCAATACGCCCAATATGCTGTCCAACTCGCTGTCGGTCGTGGGCGGCTTGATCTTGGGGGACTTCGCCGTCAGCATCGGCTGGCTCATTCCCGAGGTCATTTTGTATATGGCGTTTGTTGCCATCGCCAATTTCACGCAACGCTCGTATGAGCTTGGCTATGCCGTTAAATTCATGCGTATCGTGTTGCTCATTCTGACGGGGCTGTTTGATATCTGGGGCTTTCTTAGCGGCGTGCTGCTCATCATCGTTTTGATCGCAAGCAACAAGACCATCAACGGTAAACGATCCTACCTTTATCCCTTGATCCCGTTCAACGGTCGTGCGCTTTTGTCGGTGCTTTTGCGCGTTCGCAAGCCGCTGCCGGGCAGGGTGGGTGACGAGCAGAAAACGTCGGGCAATGCCACATCCAAGTGACCAAATTGTTGTTTGAAAATGGAAATAAATTGAAATTATAGATGCAAAAGGAAACAAAGGGTAAAACGAGGATATATCGAGGCGGTTTTGGACGAAATTTGACAAGGTCAGACGGGAAAACTGATTGATTTCCAAGAAAATTCCTTTTTCCCCCTTGCATCTTTTCCTCCTCTAATGTATAATAATGCCATCGAAGTGGTGAAGAATGGAGCGAAAATGAGTAAAGTGGAGCAAAAAAGCCCCGCAAGACCGTGTTTGACCCATTCGACCTTCGAAAAACCGAGAGAGGAGGACACAGACCGTGCTGACCGGTGAATTCAAGCATTCCATTGATGCAAAGAACAGAATGTTCGTTCCCGCCAAGCTGCGCGAGGAGCTGGGCGAAACGTTTATGATCGCTTGCGATATTCGTGAGAAGTGTCTGAAGGTCTATTCTCTTGAAGGTTGGGAAAAGTATATTGAGCCCATCAAAAATCTGCCGCGAGAGATCGCCGAGCAGGCGTTGCGCTTTTTGCATCGCACGGCTGCGCAGGTGTCGCCCGACTCGCAGGGTCGAATTCTTTTGACCTCGGCGCTGGTCGAGCACGCGCAGATCGAGAAGGGAGCCGTGGTCGTTGGTTGCAGCGATTATGCCGAGATCTGGGCCGAGGCAAATTATCAGGCCAAGATCGAGAGCGAGGATATCGAGCAGCTCCGCCGCGTTCTTGAAGGGTACGGGCTCTGATGAAGGTAGACGTTACGCGCCACACCGAGGGCGGAGAGCGAGTTGAGTCCATTGATTTTTCGCACCGTTCGGTGCTGCTGGATGAGTGCATAGAGGCACTTGCCATTCGTCCTGACGGGATTTACGTTGACGGAACGGCCGGCGGCGGAGGACACTCGTTCGCGATTGCTTCTCACTTGACGAGCGGTCATCTGCTTGCCATCGACCAGGATGAGGTCGCCATCGCAGCGGCAACGCAAAGACTGGCACCGCTTGGCGAGCGAGCAAGTGTTCATCGCAGCAACTTCCGCTATATCCGCGAGGTCTGTATGGATGCAGGCGTCACGGCGATCGACGGTGTGTTGCTTGATCTTGGCGTTTCGAGTTATCAGCTCGACACGCCCGACAGAGGATTTGCATATAACAGCGACGCACCGCTGGACATGAGAATGGATGAGAGAAATCCGCTCGATGCCCGCCGCGTTGTCAATGAATACAGCGAGGCAGAGCTCAAGCGCATTCTGTTTGAATACGGCGAGGAGAGATTTGCACCGCGCATTGCCGCCAACATCGTAGCGGCAAGACAAAAAGCGCCGATCGAAACGACGGGGCAGTTGGTCGATATTATCAAAAGCTCGATGCCGGCCGCGGCACGCGAGGGCGGACATCATCCCGCCAAGCGGTCGTTCCAGGCCATCCGCATTGAAGTCAACGCCGAGCTCGACGTGATCGAGCCTGCCATTCGCTCTGCGGTGAGCATGCTGCGACCGGGCGGTCGCATGGCGATCATCACCTTCCACTCGCTGGAGGATCGCATCGTCAAGCAGACCTTTGCATCTTTGGCACAGGGCTGTACGTGCCCGAAAAGCTTGCCTGTTTGCGTGTGCGGAAATCGACCGCAGGTCAAAGTGGAAACGAAAAAACCGATTTTGCCGAGCGAACAAGAACTTGAGCAAAATCCGAGATCCCGCAGTGCCAAGCTGCGTGTGATCACGAAATTATAATTACGAAAGTCGATGGGACAGAGGTCACATCCGGAAAGGGGAACATCATGAACGGAACGGTAGATGTAAGAAGAGGCGAATGGACGGCACAGGTGTCTGACGTTCGTATTTCTTATGAGAATATCGCGTCCGATGAGAATGAAACCCTGGCCGCTCTCTCGCATCGTTACAATGGGCGCGGATTCCTTCGCGCCGCTAAGGAGCACGGACAAGAAATGGATGCCATGAAGCAGCAGGCGCAAGCATGCGCACCCGAGCATTATCGCTGGGATGAGCTTTGCGCGCAAGGTCGGGGGGACCGCTATCGCAGTGCAGCCTATCTTGGTCGGCAGGTCATGGATGTTGATGACTTTGCCGCGTATTTCGCAGAGTGTCGGGCAAGCCGCCGCGCCAAGCAAACGGAGCAAGCAGCTTCCGAGGCGGTGACGGTAAGCCCGGCGCGCACGCGTCAGGAATCCCGCATGGCAAGAGCAACGGGAAATTCGCTCATCTCTTGCGATAAAAAGCAGGACAGAGAAAACACGGCCGACCGTGTGATCGCCTTCGCCAAAGACTGGCTGTGTCCCGACGATCCCGCGCTTCGCGTGGCGGGTAAAAAGCAGCGTATGCCCATCTCGGTCATCTCGCTTCTGGTCGTTGCAGCCGTTTCGCTTATGCTTATCGTATCGAGCACCGTTATGGTGTCCACCGCCAAGCGCGATGCCGCCGAGGCGCAGGATACGGCCGACAGACTGCAAAGAGAAGCACAGTTGGCAGAGGACAAGCTCGAGTCGAGCATTGATTATCTTGAAATTTACCGCACCGCCACCGAGGAGCTTGGCATGATCCCTGCGACCTACGTGGATTCGGTGTACGTCAATACGGCAGGACAGAACAGCATCGAGATCGTAGAAGAGCAGGAGGATGCGCCTGCGCTCTCCACGCTGCTCTCGGCCATCGGCATTGGCCTTGGCCAATAAGGTACTGTCATAACACCCGCCGCCAACGCATAAAATAGAGCAGTAAAACGGCGGACGAGATCTTCGGCTTAAGGAGAGAACGGAAGCGAAAAGTGAGGTTACCGCTTTGAAAGAAGGCATGATCCATCTGCGCGTTCTGCGACGGGCGCGCGTGGTCAGCGTGGTGCTGATCGCATTGTTTGCCGCGTTGCTCTTCCGCATTTTGTGGATTCAGACGGTAGACTACGATCGCTATCAGGCCAAGGTCATCGAGCAGATGACGACCGAAAGCACGGTCAACGCCAAACGCGGTAATATATACGACAGAAACGGCTTGCTGCTTGCGACCGACGTCACCACTTATCGCGTTTTTATTTCTCCGTCCTCTATTCGCTCGGCACAAAATGACGCCGAGAAAGAGGGGAAAAGCGTCGCCTACGCCGATCTGATCGCCAAGGGACTCTCCGAGCGACTCAGTGAGGGCTACGGCGTCACGTATGATTTTGTGATCAAGCAGACGGAATACGTCAAATATCTGGATCGCACGGTCGCTCGCCACGTAGACGAGCAAACGGCAGACAAGATCGTGGCTTTCGTTGCCGAACATAAGCTTGGCAACATGGTCTATCTGGAGGCAACCGCTGCACGTTATTACCCTTACGGCTCGATCGGAGCACATCTGATCGGCTTTTGCGGTAGCGACGGCACGGGGCTGTACGGTCTGGAATACCAGTATAACGAGCAGCTTGCCGGAACGCCCGGCAAATATATCATTGCCCGAGACGCGCAAAGCAACGAAATGCCCTACGAGTACGAGCAGTACATTCCCGCCGTAGACGGCTATCACGTCACGACGACCATGGATATTTTCGTGCAGGCGGCACTTGAGGAGCAGCTCAAGGTCGCATACGAGGAGTCGGGCGGTCAAAACCGCGCTTGCGGCATCGTGACCGATCCCAAAACGGGCGAGATGCTTGCCATGGCGGTCTATCCTACCTTTGATCTCAACGATCCTTGGGCACTCAACGACTACGACATGAACACGCTGCTGTCCAGCTCTCTGGCTTCGGACAGTCAGGAATACAGCGAGCTTAAGACGTCGCTGCTGCTGAACACCTGGTCGAATAAGGCCATGACCGAGGCTTACGTGCCCGGCTCGACCTTCAAGATCATTACGGCGGCGATGGCACTTGAGGAAGGCGTCGTTCAGACGGACGACCACTTCAATTGCCCCGGCTACTATATGGTCGGCAGCACCAAGATCCGCTGCCACAAGACCAAGGGACACGGCCCACTGACCTTTACGGGCGGCATTCAGCAGTCCTGCAACCCCGTGCTTATGAACGTGGGACTTCGCTTGGGCATCGAGAAATTTTACGAATATTTTGAAGCCTTTGGCTACCTCTCCAAAACGGGAGTTGATCTCTCGGGCGAGGGCGTCAGCATCTTCCATACCTTATCCAAAATGCAAACGTTGGATCTGGCCACTGCTTCGTTTGGTCAGAACTTTAAGATCACGCCGCTTCAGCACGTCAGCGCCATCGGCGCTGTGGCAAACGGCGGATATCTGATGACACCGCACGTCGTCCTCAAGGTAACGGATGGGCAGGGCAACGTCATTGAAAGCGCCTCAACGCAGGCAAAACGACAAGTCATCAGCACCGAGGTCTGCAAAACCGTTTCCGAAATTTTGGAACAAGGTGTTGCGGGCGACGGCGGTGCAAGAAACGCTTACGTTGCCGGCTATCGCGTGGCTGCCAAAACGGGTACGTCCGAGAAGGTCGGTGACAACAGAGATGCTTATATCTGCTCCTGCATCGGCTACGCGCCCGCGGACGATCCCCGCGTGCTCGCGCTGATCATGGTCGACGAGCCGACGCGCGGACTGCTGTACGGCAGCACGGTCGCAGCACCCTATATTGCAGGCTTGATGGAAAACATCCTGCCGCACCTTGGCGTCGAGGCTGTTTACACCGACGCCGAGCTGGAGGAGTTGGCCATTACCGTTCCCAACATGGCGGGATATACCGCCTCGCAAGCGGCGGCACGAGCCGAGGTTCTCGGCGTGGACATCCGCATCATTGGCGAGGGCTCGCAGGTGACCGTGACTAAGCAAAGCCCTGCCGCAGGCTCCAAAATGGAGCGCGAGGGCGGCGTGCTGGTCGTCTGGCTGGGCGAGCAGAGCGACGCACAGCAAGTGCAGGTTCCGAACGTGATCGGAATGAGCGCAGCGGCCGCCAATCGCATGCTCATCAATGCGGGATTGAACATCCGCATCACGGGCACCAAGGCGCACTTGACGGGAACCGGGGCACAGGTTATCGTGCAAAGCATTGCCGCAGGTGAGATGGTCGAGCCCGGCACTGTCGTGACGTTGACCTTTGCAACGGCCAACGACAGACAATAATTTTGCAAATCAGAATGTGAAAATAGAGGACTTTATATTGGGCGGAATTTCTCCGTGGACGTCAAAACGTGGAAAATTTTGACGTGGGGGCTGACTTGATATGAAGTTGGAAACATTATGCTCTCTGGCGGGCCTGGAAACCCCGGCAGACACGAGGATGGCTGCGTGTGAAATCTGTGCCATCACGATCGACTCGCGCGCCGTCGTACCCGGATGCATGTTCGTATGCATTCGGGGCACGAGGGCGGACGGTCACGCCTTCATAGAGGAGGCGTTGCAAAGAGGCGCCGCGGCAGTGGTGACCGAACGGGAGGTTCCGGTCATGAAGGGTAGCGGTGCCGTTTTTATTCGTGTGCGCAATACGCGTACCGCTCTTGCACATCTGTATGACGCATGGTACGGACACCCTGCCAAGAATATGCGCCTTGTCGCCGTAACGGGAACCAACGGCAAAACCTCGGTTTCCACCATGCTCAAAGCGATCTTCGATGCGGCGATGATCCCGTGCGGACTCATCGGTACGGTGCGCTGCGTTTGCCGCGATCGTGTACTGAACATTCGACCAAGCGATCCCAATGCCAATATGACAACGCCCGACCCCGCGGAGCTGTATCACATGCTCTCGATCATGGCGGACGAGGGAGTGGAGGTCGTCATCATGGAAACGACCTCGCACGCCTTAGCACTTCATAAACTTGAGCCGCTCACCTTTGAAGCGGCTATCTTTACCAATCTGACCCCCGAGCATCTGGATTTTCATCAGACCATGCAGGCCTATTTTGAAGCCAAAGCTTCGCTGTTCTCACGCAGCTCGCTTGCCATTCTCAATGCGGATGACGCCGCAACGGAAAAGCTCATGCCGCGATGTCAGGGACGCGTGGTGCGCACTTCGACGGGGGCGCACGAGGTCGATTACGTTGCGTCGGATGTTCATTTTCGCGCCGTGGACGGCGTGACGTATGCGCTCAGATCCAAGCGTGCCTGCTTGAAAATAGCAAGTCCCATTCCGGGCATTTTTACTTTGTCCAATACGCTGCAAGCGGCGTGCTGTGCGCTGGAAATGGGCGTGTCGGCGCGCGTCGTCCGTGAGGCGATCGGCTCGCTTGACGGCGTGGACGGCAGAATGGAACGTGTCAAGCTGGGCGTTCCCGTGGATTTTTGCGTGTTCGTCGATTATGCACACACGCCCGACGCGCTTGAAAATCTGCTCAAAACGGCGCGCGGCTTTCGGCAAGAGCATCAGCGCATCGTGCTGCTGTTTGGGTGCGGCGGCGACAGAGATAAGACCAAGCGACCGCATATGGCGCAGATCGCGTCGCGATACGCCGATATGGTCTATATTACATCGGATAACAGTCGAACGGAAGACCCGAATACCATCATTTCGGATATTCTGACCGGTATGGATAAAACCAAAGCGTATAGCGTCATTCCCGACCGCGCCGTTGCCATTGAAACGGCGGTGCGAGAGGCACGGGTGGGGGATATCATCCTGCTTGCGGGCAAGGGACACGAGAGCTACGAGATCGACGCGACGGGTAAGCACGCCTTTGATGAAAAGGCGATCGCCGCAGCCGCCGCAAAACGCGCCTACCCCTTCGGGCGGGCAAGAGAGGCTGATAAAACATGAAGATTACGATTGGATCAAGCAATTTCAGAGCGTCCGACGTGGCGCGTGCATGCGGTGGCCAACTGGTCGGCGCAGACCGCGCTGTTCTTCGCGTGTGCACCGACTCGCGCGAGGCTGTAGCGGACGATCTGTTCGTTGCCTTGCGCGGTGAGCGCACCGACGGGCACGTGTATATTCTGAAGGCGATCGAGCAGGGCTGTCGTGTCGTGCTTTGCGAGGCATTTCCCGAGCTACCTGAGGGCGTAGAGGCGACCGCCGTTGTCGTTCCCGACACCTCGCGTGCACTGTGTGCGCTGGCTGAGAGCTATCTGAACGGCAAAAGCCTTGTGCGCGTGGCTGTGACGGGCAGCGTCGGAAAAACGACGACCAAGGAATTTTTGCGCGCTATTCTTTCACAGCGTTTTAATACTTACAAAACAGAGGCAAACTATAACAGCACCATCGGCATGTCAGTGTCGGCACTCGGCGTGAGCGCGGCACATACGGCGGCGGTGCTGGAAATGGGCATGAGCGCAAGAGGTGAGATCGAAGCACTCTCGCGTATCGTCCGTCCCGACGTTGCGGTGATTACCAATATTGGATCGTCGCATCTGGAATATCTGAAAACGAGAGAAAATATCGCACTTGCCAAGCTGGAGATCACGGCGGGATTGCGCGAGGGCGGTCTGCTTGTCCTCAACGGTGACGAGCCGTTGCTTGCGGACGTCGCGTCCGAGCATTATCGCGTGTGTCGTGTCTGCGTGGCGGGCGAGGGCGACTATACCGTGACCTCGTTTGCGCAATGCCATGAGAATTGGACAACGACCTTTTGTCTGCGCACACCGACGGGCGAGGTC
This sequence comes from Eubacteriales bacterium, assembly GCA_045543375.1. Classification (GTDB taxonomy): domain Bacteria; phylum Bacillota; class Clostridia; order Oscillospirales; family CAG-272; genus SIG644. The sequence continues at coordinate 31,938 of JAZQMI010000072.1, forward strand.
TTGTCCGATCTGCGCATTCCCGCTATCGGCCAGCATATGGTCTACGACGCGGCGTACGCCGTAGCGGTGGGCTTGGAGCTTGGCTTGAGTGAGCACGAGATCCGCGCAGGACTTGCCGAATATCAAGGGTTGCGTCAGCACTTGGTACAGCTTGGTGATATCACGGTGTTGGAGGATTGCTATAACGCCGCACCCGAATCGATGAGTGAGGCACTTCACGTGCTCGTCAGCTATGCACGTGCGCGCGGTACGCGTGCCGTTGCTGTGCTTGGTGATATGCGCGAGCTTGGCGAGAACAGCAGACAAATGCACGAAACCATAGGCGCAGAGGTCGCCGCGCTTGGCGTGGACGTTCTTTTCACGCTTGGCGAGCTGGGCGTCAGTATCGCCGAGGGCGCATTGGGTGCCGGTATGACGGACGGCTGTGTACACATGTTCCGCGAAACCGACGATCTGACGGACGCCGCCACGGCGATATCCGAACGGTTGCATTCCGGAGATATCGTGTTGCTCAAGGCGAGCCGTGCAGTGGCCGCTGAACGCATGATCGACACTTGGAAAGAGCTCAGACAAACGAATTGATACAATCAGAGAACATCAGGAGGTGCGAAAGGTACAAGTGAATACCGAAATGCTTTTGATCTTTTTGAGTGCGTTGCCCGCAGCTTTGCTCATGACGCTGCTCCTTTGCCGCCTGATCATTCCCGTACTGCGTTCGCATCACATCGGCCAGCACATTTTTTCCGATTACGTGGCCGAGCACAAGGGCAAGGAGGGAACGCCCACCATGGGCGGCATCTGCTTTATTTTGCCTGTACTGCTTTTGCTCGTCCCTTACGTCATCTCGCACGTCGTGCGTGGGGACCGTGACCTCGTTATGCTTGCTATGACCGTCTGCCTTGGTGTAGCCAATGCCATGATCGGTTTTTTCGACGATTACAAAAAACTATCCCACAAAGAAAATATGGGTCTTCGCAGTTGGCAGAAAATGCTGCTTCAGCTTGGCGTCGGCGTGGTGTATCTTTGGGCTATGACTGTCTTTGGCGGGCTTGACACGGTGGTCGAGCTGGGCGTGCCGGATATTTCATTCGATCTGGGCGCATTCTATTACGTTGCTGCGCTTATCGTCATTGTGGGGCTTATCAACAGCACCAATCTGACCGATGGTATCGACGGTCTGGCTTCTTCGGTCGCACTCGTTGCCTTTATGTGCATCGCGGTCGTGTCCGTGCTGTTCAAGGACGCCTCGTCGCTCCTTCTGAGCGCACTCATGATCGGCGCCATGATCGGCTTTTTGGTGTTCAACTTCCACCCCGCCCGCGTATTTATGGGCGATACCGGTTCGCTGTTTCTGGGCGGTATTCTGATCGGCATGGGCTTTATGCTCAACGAGCCGCTGCTTGTTGTTTTGATGTGCGCCGTGTTCGTGCTGGATATGCTCTCGAGCTTGATCCAGATTTTGTCCATTCGACTGTTCCACCGCAAGGTGTTTCGCATCGCACCCGTCCATCACCAGTTTCAGCAAATGAACTGGTCGGAGGAAAAGATCGTCTTCGTCTTCTCTGGTATCGGTCTTTTGTTTGGTGCGGCCGCCGTGCTGATCGCTTGGTGCGGTCGTTGATGTTTTGATGATGATTTGAATTGAAGGAGGGAAGGATATGTCGCAGCAAAGTGAGCAAACACCCGTATCGCAACGCAGCGCAGCCTTCCACCGAGGTGTCCGCCGCAGCGACCCTATTTTCCGTGAGCCCGTGCACGAGCCCGAGGTCAAAAAAAGCAGATCGCTTGCTTGTGGCAGCGTCGATATGACCTTTCTGCTTATCGTTGTTGCGCTCGTACTGTACGGCGCGATTATGGCGTATAGCGCAAGCTCGATCTACGGTGAGCAGCATATGGACGACAGCCTGTATTATATCAAGCGCCATCTGATGTTCATCGGTTTGGCACTTGCGCTGACCACGCCGTTTGTGTTCCGTGCGCGCCCGTGGTTTTGGCGACTGTTTGCCGTCTGCTCTTACGCATTGTCTATTGTGCTGCTGTTGCTCGTGCTTGTTATCGGTGCGAGCGAGGGCGAGGCGCAGCGTTGGATCGTTCTCGGTCCCATCACCATTCAGCCCTCGGAAATTGCAAAGCTGGCGGTCGTTATGATGCTGGCGCTGCTCATGAGTAAATATGAAAAAAAGGTCATGTCGGACAGTCGATTTGGCGGTAACTTCCGGTACGGCGTGCTGCTGCCGGGCGCCTTTATGGGCGTCGTGGTGCTGCTCGTCGCGGCAGAGAAGCACATTTCGGGCGTGATGATCATTGCCATGATCGGCGCGGCCGTCATGTTCATGGGCGGTACCAAGCTGAAATGGTTTGCCATTGTCGCCGCATTCGTCGGTATCGCGGGCTTTTTGCTCATCACTTTTTCCAGCTACGCCGACACGCGTATCCAGCTCTGGCTCAATATTGACGCCATGGATCCGCTCGGCGAGGCTTGGCAGACGCTGCAAGGCTTGTACGCCATCGGTTCGGGTGGCTTGTTTGGTCTGGGGCTTGGCAACAGCCGCCAGAAGTTCGGTTTTGTTTCCGAACCGCAAAACGACTTTATTTTTACCATTATCTGTGAAGAATTGGGCTTTTTCGGCGCTGTTACGGTGCTTGCGCTGTTTGCCCTTTTGGTGTGGCGCGGTTTTAAGATCGCCGCCAATGCACCCGATAAATTCTGCGCGCTGACGGTGTACGGCATCGTCTTCAAAACGGCGTTGCAGGCGGCTCTTAACATTGCCGTCGTTACCAATTCGATGCCCAATACGGGTATCTCATTGCCGTTTTTCAGTTCAGGCGGAACGGCACTTGCCATTCAGATCTTCGAAATGGGCATCGTGCTCAACATCTCGCGATTTTCTTACGTGGAAAAATAAATGACAAAAAGAAAGGACGCCTTGGGGCGAGAGGGAATTTCAATGAGTATACGCGTGCTTTTGACCGGCGGCGGCACGGGCGGACATGTCAATCCCGCCATTGCCATTGCCGATACCATCAAAATGAATATTCCCGACGCCCAGATACTGTTTGTGGGCGTTGAGAACGGCAAGGAAAAAGACCTTGTACCGCGTGCCGGCTATCCGCTTGAATTTGTGGAAAGTCAAGGCTTTTCGCGTTCGCTTTCGCCTTCCAACATCAAGGCGCTCCTGACGGCGTTGACCTCACCGTTCAGTAAAAAGACCCAGAGCATTCTGAACAAGTTCAACCCCGACATCGTGATCGGCACGGGCGGCTACGTCTGCTGGCCGCTGTTGCGCGCTGCGACGATGGCGGGTATTCCCACCATGGTGCACGAGTCCAACTGCAAGCCCGGTCTTGCCGTGAAAATGCTGCAATTCAGCGTGGATAGCGTGCTGCTCAATTTCCCCGAAACGCTCAGCCAACTCAAATGCCGCAAAAAGTGCACCGTCGTAGGCAACCCGTTGCGCGGCGGTTTTGGTGCTATTCCCAAAGAGCAGGCAAGAGTAAAGCTTGGTATGCGCGAGGACGAGCAGCTCGTGCTGTGCTATGCCGGCTCGCTTGGCTCGTCGACCGTCAACGCGGCCGTGCTGCAAATGCTGCGTACGCTGGCGCCTACGCGTCCCAATACGCGCTTTATGCTTGCTACGGGCACTACAAACTACGATGAAGCGATGGAGCTCCACCGTGAATATGAGCTTGATGCCTACGAAAACGTGACAGTCAAGGATTATATTTACGATATGCCGCTCGTCATGGCAGCCGCCGATGTGGTCATCTCACGCGCGGGAGCGATGAGCCTATCCGAGCTGGCTCGCATGGGCAAGGCGTCCATCGTCATTCCGTCGCCCAACGTGACCGACGGTCACCAGCTCAGCAATGCCCGTGCACTTTCCGACCGTGGGGCAGCTCTGCTCGTGGAGGAGCACGACTTCCCCTGTGGTGCACTGTCGCGTGACGTGCTCCGACTGCTCGATGACCGCGATCTGCGTCATGCACTTGAAAAGGCGATCCGTACGCCCGACGGCGAGGATGCCAACCGAACCATATACGAGCACGTCGTCAAAGCCGTGCAAAAATACAAAGCCCATCACCACCGATGAAAGGAGCCCCCGCCATGCGATACACCATCTCACGGATGCAAGTACTCGTCGCACGGCGGGGCTTTTTGCGTCTTGTTGCTAAGGGACGACCAAGTGAAAGCAACGAAAAGGAGCCAATTTCGGCTCATCCCGTCGCAGCCTTGATCCCAAAGGGGCAGGGGGGCGAGCATAACAATAGTCAGCACGCCCGCCGCACGTGGGATAAGGACGAGCTGCGGCCTTCACAGTCGCGTATGAGCCGACGGCTGCGCATGGGCTTGACCAAGATGGCCATATTGTGCTGCTTTGTATTGGCACTTGTCTGTGCGCTGTCCGTGCCGCTGCTATCCTCGTTCAAGGTAAGGCATATCAATGTTGAGGGCGCGGTGCGATATGCAGCAGAGGACATCGTGTCGCTGTGCGGCGTGAACGTCGGCGACGAGCTGCTCGCGCATGACGTGGATGGGATCGCGGCACGCGTCAAGTCAGCATATCCGTATTTGCGCGGTGTCAGCGTGCGCCGTGAGTTCGGCGGCTTTGTCATCGTACTGGCAGAAAGTCAACCTCGTTGGGGGCTCTTGTTGTCGGACGGGAGGGTAGCGCTGATCGACGGTGACGGATATATTGGCGAGGTGTGTGATCAGTCACTCGTACCCGAGGGCGTGTGTTTGCTCCGCATGGAGCTGCCCGCGCTGCCGCCCGAAACGGAGGACGGCGAGTCGCAAGTGCAGACTCCTACCCCCGGAAAGTATATTCAGGGAAGCTCAAGAGTTCTGATGCTGCACGCCAAGCTGTCCGAGGCGTTGGATGAGATCACCTTGCACGCTGCCCCCGCAGCACTTGATTTGAGCGATATTTACGCTGTTACACTGACGCTTGAGGACGGCACGCAGATCAGCTTGCACGAATGCAGCGACGCTCTGCGCCAGCTTGAGCACGCTAAGGCGGCGCTCGGCAGCTATTTTCTGACGCATCCCGCTATCGGGGATGCGCACATGCTGGTCGTTGACGTAGACGATTATATGCGCGTCAGCATCCGCCGTGTGCCCAAAACGGTGCCGGATCAGACGGAAAACGCGCAAAAAACGGAGAATTGATCAACGATTTTGATAAAAATCAAAAAAAATTCAAGAAAATTTAAAAAAGGTATTGCAAAATCTCGAAAAACATTGTATCATATAAGTTGAAGTATACTCATGCTCACCCGATGCAACGCGTTCGGGCGTGCATATGTGTGCGAGCATGAATAAAATATTGGAGGAATTGTAAAATGACGTTTCAACCTGATGTTAGCGGCGCCTGCGGTGTAAATATTAAGGTCATCGGTGTCGGCGGCGGCGGAAACAACGCTGTCAACCGTATGATCTCGGCCAACATTCGCGGCGTTGAGTTCGTCGCGGTCAATACCGACCGTCAGGCGATCAACAGAAGTGAGGCAGGTACGCAGCTCATTATCGGTGAGAAGTTCACCAAGGGCTGGGGTGCCGGTGCCAACCCCGAGGTCGGCGCACGCGCTGCCGAGGAGTCCATCGATGAGATCAAGGCCATGCTGACGGATGCCGACATGGTATTCGTAACCGCCGGTATGGGCGGTGGTACCGGTACGGGTGCTGCTCCCGTCGTTGCACGCGCTGCACACGAGCTGGGCATCCTGACCATCGGTATCGTAACCAAGCCCTTCTCGTTCGAGGGTAAGCGCAGAGCAGAGCAGGCCGAGATCGGTATTGCCGAGCTGCGCAAGTACGTAGACTCGCTGGTCGTTATCCCCAACGACAGACTTCGCCAGGTGTCGGATACCCGCATCACGCTGGCTAACGCTTTCGAGGTCGCAGACGACGTTCTGCGCCGCGGTGTTCAGTCCATCTCCGACCTGATTATCGTTCCCGGCTTTATCAACCTTGACTTTGCCGACGTGACCTCGGTTATGAAGGATGCCGGCTACGCTCACATGGGTGTTGGCTCGGCTACCGGTAAGGATAAGGCAGAGCTGGCAGCTCGCGCTGCAATCTTCAGCCCGCTGCTTGAGAGCTCGATCTCGGGTGCTCACGGTATCCTGATTAGCATCTCCTGCTCGCCCGACGTCAGCCTTGAGGAAGTCACCATGGCTTCCGAGATGGTATCGGCTGAGGCACATCCCGACGCAAGCATCATCTGGGGTGTTTCGTTCGATCCCGAGCTGGACGATGAGATGAAGATCACCATCATCGCTACCGGCTTTGCAGAGAGCTACGTTCCTGCCGTTGAGGCAGCACCCGTTGCAGAGGAGAAGCCCGCTGCTCCTGCCCCTGCTCCCGCAGCAAAGTCTGCTGTGAAGGTCGCTCCCGTTGCCGCTGCACAGCCCAAGGCTGAGCCCGCTCCCGCAAAGGATGATGAGGACATGGATATGGACGACATCATGGGCTTATTTCGTGCCAACGGAAGAGGAACCACCAGAAGATAATCAAGGCAACGTAACGGACGCGGAGGGCGACGCATTCAGCGAGCCCTGCGAACCGGCGGACGAGCTGTTCGAAGGGACGGATATGTGGGTCAACGCCGCTGTTCCGACTTCCGAGCTACAGCCTACTGCACGCACGTCGCGAATGAGCGTCTTGTATCGCTTCTTGACCAATCGTAAGACCGAGGACGGCTTTATGATCTCGGATCGCGAGTGATCAACATAAAAAAAGAACGCAAGCAAATTTGCTTGTGTTCTTTTTTTACAGTTCAAAGATGCGTTCCTGTGATCGTGACGGCGGCAACGAGCGTGCCGTCTTCGTCGGTGACATCAATCTGATAAAAGCAGGTGCGCTTGCCGTCGCGTAGTACGCGGCTCTCGGCGTACAGCACGGTGCCCTTAGCGACGGTCAGATACGAAATGGTTGAACTTGTGGTGACGGTAGGCGTAGCCGCATCAAAATTGGTGGCAACGGCAAACGTAAAATCAGCCAGTGTAAACAGTACGCCGCCCATGACGTGTCCCACGGCATTGTGATGGATACCGCTTGTGACTAATTTGCATTTTGCGTAGCCCTTTTGTACCGCTACGATCTCAATGCCCGTCGCCTCGGTCGCATAGCGGTCGGCGGCGAAAAATTCTTTTGCCCGTTCCAGATCGGTCATTATCATTCTCCTTACAGTAAGTTACTTATAGTATTGCCCGCAATTTCAGCCGAATACCTCGCAGGCCGCCACGACGCGCAGCATATCGGGCTCGATGACGTCGCGCCCGTAGGCGTCCAAAAAGCGCTCGCGGTATCGGTCGGTGCCAAGATTAAATCCCAGCGTCCACGCGCCCCAAAACAGATCAATGTGGCGATCGCTCACGCCGCCGTTTCCAAGGTCGATAAAGCCGCTGAACTTGCCGTCGTGCAGCATAATGTTGGGCAGACAGTAGTCGCCGTGAATGAGCACGTCGGACCGAAGCAGATGGCGGTTTTTATGAACGACGTCGATGGCCTCGCGCGCCGAGGCAAAGCCCCAGTTGTCGGGAAACTCGGACGTATCGTAGCAGCCCGTGCGGAAATTACGGTCGACGGTCAAAAGATAGGTCGCCGTGCGGTCTTGTACGGGGCAATCGCTTGCATCTAATTCATGCAACGCACGCAGTTGTGTGGCAATGGTGTCGCACAGCCATTCGGGTTTGGCAAGAGTGTCCGCGTGCGTACAATCCTCGCCGCTCATGCGCGCGGTCAGCAGCCAGTCGTAGTCGCCCTCGCTCAGATAATCCAGCACCTGGGTACCAAGCCCTTTGGTGTAAAAATAGCGGGTCATGACTGCCTCGGTATAAAGATCGCCCTTGGCGGCGCGCTTGAGATAATAGCCGCCATCCTTGTTGATATAGACGACGCGCGCCTCGGGCGAGCACGAGCTGTCGTAGACGTCAGCACCGCTCAGCAAGGCGTGGAAGGGAGTAGGGTAATCGGTAAGCGTTGGTTGGATGAGCGTGCGTTTCATGATCGCACCGCTTTCCCGACGCAATCCGGGTGGTCGATCTCACACGCAACGCCCTCGGTGTAGATGTTTTCCAATATCAGCGTGTCGATATGCCCGCGTTCCGAAAGCTCAAGCAGCGTACCGTTTGGCTGCTGCTTTTTCAGAATTTTGACGTTCTTGAGCAAAAGTCGGTCGATATTCTCGCACACGGTGATATAGCTTGTGCCCGTGGGATCGTCCTCGTTCGCGGTGACGAGCAGGTCCTCGATGATCACCGTACCGAGGTGTTGTTTATCGCCGTAAATCTGCTGTTGCTCACAGTTCGGATCGTGATAGACCGAGCCGAGCTCGAACAACGTGCGTGCATCGTATTCGCTGTGGCTGCGCACGTTTTTGAGCACGATGCTCTCAAGGTTTCCGCCGATGGAGAACAGCATGGGCTTGCGGTAGGTATAGTTGGGCTTGCTCGATTTGAGATCAACGTTCTCAATGAAAATACGACCGAAATTGCCCAGCGTTTCGTCCAAAAACCAAGGATTGATGAAAAATCCGAAGCTGCGGTAACTACCGATCACGTTGCGAATGGTCACGCGGTCAAGGCGCCCCTTGTCGCGCGTGAGCAGACGGATGGCCTGATCGGCGTCGTCCAAAAAGATGCCGTCCACCAGCACGTCGGTGATGGAGGATACCTTGTCGCGCTCGTCAGGCGCAATGTTCATAAAGTCGTCGCCCACACATCCGCCGACGTTGCGGACGGTCAAAAATTGTCCCGGACCCCAGAAGTGGAAGCCGTCCTGATTGTTGGCGTTGCGGCGGTCGGGAAGATCGAGCCAACAGTTCTCGACAGTCACGTTTTTGAAGCAGCCGACGGCAAAGGCGTATTTCTTGAAGTTGCGAATGCTGACGTCGCGCACAAGTAAGTGCTCGATGCCGTAAAATTCAATGCCGAAGGTATATTTGCGGTTGTGCGCCTCGTAGTGCGTACCGCCTGCAAACATGATATGATCGCCGAGCGTGAACGGCTCCTGGCGCAGGCAATCCTGATTGTAGGTGCCGCCCAGCAGCGTGATGTTGCGCGTCCTGATCTGGTAGTCGTCCCAGTCGGCGTTGGTCACGACGGCGCAGTTGGACTGCTCGGCCAAGAAAAAGCCGCAATCCTTGGAAAGACACTCGATGGTCGTGTTGGAATACAGCTTGAGCCCGCGCACGAGTGCTGCACCGTCCATGACCAGCCACACGCCGTCACCGTCCTTTGCTGTGTCCAGTACGTGCTGGAGAGCCTCCGTATCGTCCGTGCCGCCGCCCGTGTAGACGTTGCTGTCAAGCGCGGCAAAATCGCTGGCTAAAAATTTTCTGATCTTCATAAAAATACCCTCCGATACGAGTGTGATACGATCATTATATCAAAGTCAGCCACGCAATGCAAGGCGTGCGCCCTCTATGAATGCGAGAGCTCGACTGCCGTTACTTACCAAATGAAAGGAAGCAGGCGATATTTCGTCTTGCTTTTGTAGTTTGTATAGCCCCCAAGCTCGGCACTTAGCAGCTTTTCCTCGTCCAGAATGCGAACGACGATGATGGCGGGATAAAGCGCAAAGGGGATCAAGCCCCACAGCGAGCCGAGAATGAGCGGCAGCGGCAGGAACATAAGCAGCGTCGAAAGATACATGGGGTGGCGCACAACGGCGTACAGCCCCGTGTCAATTACTTTTTGCCCTTGTTGTACCTCGACCGTGCGCGAAAGATAAGCATTCTCGCGCATGACCTCGGCATACATGGCGTAACCGACCTCAAACAGTACCGCAGCGGCGATCACGCACCACACGGGCACGTACGACCAGCCAAAGCGAAAATCCAGCGCGCTGACGATAAAGCCGCCAAGAAACATGAGCCCCGACAGCCCGATCACGCCGCGCTGCGTTGCCGCCTTTTCCTTGCCGTCCAGCCGCTTGCGCAAAAGCTCGGGCGCCTTGAACAGCATGACGACGCCCATGAGCAGCATGGGAATGAATAAGAGCGCAAGGAACAGCCATGCGCCGGGCCAGTTCAGCGTCCACGCGGGCAGAAAGAGAAGCGCGCCGACAAGGACGATGCCGAATATGAATTTTGTGAGGGCGGAGATCAGTAGTTTCATTGTTTCTCCTTTGTTATACGTACAACGCATTCCACATGGGTCATAGGGTCAAAAGGTATATTTTGCAATCTGTAATTAAGCCAACTCCAAATCAACAAATTCCGTTTCCGCATCTACAAACTTTAATGAAATCCAATCGAATCCAATCGATTTTGCTTTCTCCCAATCTAAAGCTCCGTACATCAATATGACCTCGCCATTTTTGTTGAACTCATATTCCTCTTTCTCATCTTCGTAATCAATCGAAAAACCAAGTGTGATTTGTACTTTTCCGGTACAATGCTCGTAAAGTTTTATTTCACGCTCTGCATCATCACAAGCCTCGTTACAAAACATTGCATCATAACCATGCTTCATGCCGTCAAAGACGGTAAATGTTTCACCCGTTACAATGTCTTTTGCAATTATCAAACAAGGAAATTCAGCATCCACAATATACGGTGTTTTGTTGATTTTCACAGTATCTCCGTAAAAGTATATTTCCAAATTTGTGTTTCTTGCGGAAGAAGTAAGTATACCGACAGTAGAGTCGTTTTTTTCTTCAACGTTTGTCATGTGATTTTTCAAATAATAAGGAATCATTTTCTTTCTCCTTTTTTCGATATGTCATACTAAACTGCTGTAAAACGCACTTTTGAGTTTTGCGGTGAAATCACATTTGTCCCTAACCGTTTCGCTTTGCGGTGGTAATGGAGGAGATGAGCAATTTTCGGATCTTACTGCATTTTGCAAACATATCCTTATATTCTTCCTCGGTTATCATGTGGGTATCTTTGAATAGACCGAGCCAATAATCCGTTTCATAACACTCTTTCAAAGCAATTTGAAACTTGTTAATAAAGTCGGCTTTGCTTGCCGCATAGTTGGCTTCATGTATATTTGCGCCGATACTTGTACCACTTCGCAATACTTGATTTAACAATACGTTGCTTTTGCGGTTTTCTTTAATGTCGGTACAAAGATTGACAATATCGACGGCAAATTGTTTTGACAGATCAACTAAAAAGTTTTCTTTCATCAATACACCCTCTTTGTAATGATTTGACGGCGTTGCCGTCATGAATTGATGCTATCGCATCATGATTTCTCACGCTGTCGCGCTCCATGAATTGACGCTACGCGTCGTTGAATGAATTGCGCACCCAGCTTTATGCCCCGCAGGGCAATTCATGGCGAAGCCAATTCATGAGTGTGACGCACTCAATTCATGCGCTTGCGCAATTCATTGTCGAATCCGCGTGTCAAGGACACGACGGATTCGACATGCCCCGTTCTCGGAAACATATCCACGGGCGTGACTGCCCCAATCTCATAGCCGTTCTCGCGGAACCTCACACAATCGCGTGCCAGCGTATCAGCATCGCAAGAAATGTAGACGACGCGACGGATGCCACGGGCGGCAAGCGCGTCGATCAGCTCGTTGGTCGAGCCCTTGCGGGGCGGGTCGAGCACGACGAGGTCGGGTGTAGTGTCGCCAAGGCAGGAGAGCAGCGTGTCGGGATCACCCGCGTCGGCGCACACGAAGGTTGCGTTGTCCAGTCCGTTCGTGGCAGCATTTTGACGCGCGCACTCGACAGCGGCGGGCACGATCTCAATGCCGATGAGAGATTTGGCGCGGTCGGCCATGCTCATGCCGATGGTACCGATGCCGCAGTACAAGTCGAGAATGGTTTCGTTGCCCTGCAAATTTGCCTTTTGCGCACCGATGCCGTACAGCAGCTCGGCGCCGTCGTGGTTGACCTGATAAAAGGCGTCGGGCGCGATGCGAAAGCGCAGACCGCACAGCACGTCCTCGATATACGGCGTGCCAAAGAGCGTCGTGTAGCGGTCTCCCAGCACGACGTTGGTGTTTTTCTTGTTATGCGAGAGCATGATAGAGCAGACGGTAGGGAAGTCAAGCGTCAGGCGCGCGCACAGCTCGTCCGCGTGCGGAAACGCATCGCCGCTGATGACAAGGCACACCATGATCTGCCCCGTCTTGACGCCTACGCGCAAATAGATATGACGAAGCAGTCCGCGACCGCTTTGCTCATCGTAGGTGGCGATATTTTTTTCATCGCAAAAGGTGCAGATCGCTTTGACGATCTCGGAAAAGACGGGCGGTTGCAAAAGACACCCTTCGGCGGGCAGAATGTTATGTGATTTGGTCGCAAAGAAGCCCGCAACGGTCTTACCGTCACGCTTGCCCACGGGATACTGTGCCTTGTTGCGGTAGGCGTAGGCGTTGCCCGTCGTGCGCACGTCCTCGACCGCAACGTCCGAAAGTCCGACCTTGCAAAAAGCGTTTTTGACGTAATTTCGCTTGAGCTCAAGCTCGTGCTCGTAAGTAATGTGGCGGTAGATACAGCCGCCGCAATTCTCGCTCGCGCCGCAGTCGGGCGCGTCGTCGTCAAGACGGTAAGGCGAAGGGGAGAGCACGGCGTTCAGCCTTGCCACAAGAAAGCTCGACGCGACCTTGATAACGGTTGCGCTCACGCGCTCGCCCGTCAGCGCACCGCGCACGAACACAACGCGACCGTCGGGCAAATGCCCGACGCCCGCGCCGAGGTTATTGATCTCGGTGATATCCAGTTCAATGACTTGATTTTTGCGGATATCCGCCGTGATTTGATCAGACATAGAATTCCTCGCCCGTTTCCAGACACAGGCAGGCCAGCTTGCCGCCAAAGTACGCGCCGCAGTCGATAGCGATGACGTTCTCCCCGCGCTCGATCTTGCCGCTCGCCGTCGGCACGTGACCGACCACCAGCGTTTTGTCGTCAAAATAATGACCGTCAAGCTCTGCCGGCGTGGAGATAAAATCCTCGGGCAAATAGTCGTCCAGATCCGCATCGGGATCAAAATCGGCAATGCCCGCATGGACAAGCAAGTAGGTCTTGCCGCCGGCCGTGACCTCCTCGTAGAGCGCCAGATCGGACAGATAGTCGATCACGCCCTCCTTCATTTCATCGTCGAGCGCGCGGAAACCGTCCAGCGTGACCTTGCCGCCGTGTGTTGCCCATTCGGTCATTTCGGCGATGTAGTCGGGATCGGGCTCGCCGCCGTCCTTCAGCATGCGGTCGAAATTGCCGAGCATGCGGATCGCGGTGTAATCGTGCTCGCCTACGACGGGATAGACGTTGTATCTCATGCTCAGATCGGCGATCAGCTCCATGGGCTCGTCACCGTAGTCGACGATGTCGCCGAGCACGTACATAATGTCCGTATCCTTGAATTTGATGGCTTTGAGCAGTTCCTTGTATTTTTGGTAGCAACCGTGCAGGTTGGAAACGACGTAAGTCATGATTTTTCTCCTTTATCATTGATGTGTCTTGGGTTGATGATCGCCTTGATGGTGTTGCTGTTGATGGGTAGAAGTTTGGCGTCGGGCAGCAGCTCTGCCAGTAGCATGGCAAGCCGCTCCATGACGAGATATTCGGTGTGGTAGTGTCCCGCAACGATGAGCGTGAGCCCCATTTCGGGTGCGTCGACCAGCCAATGGTGACCCGCTTCGCCCGTGACGTAGGCGTCAGCCCCCGTGCCGAGCGCGGCCGGCACGTCGTCACCGCCCGAGCCGCCAAGGACGGCAACTCGTGTGACGGGCTTTCCGGCATCGGCAAGCGCGACGCTCGGTGCGTTCAGTCGGTCGGCGACCATGGCGGCGAACGCCTCGGCACTCATAGGTGCTTTGAGCGTTCCCACGCGGCCGATGCCCTCCTCGCCAAAGGGGGCAACGTCGGTCAGACCCAGACGAGCGGCCAGTACGTCATTGACACCGCCTGCGAGCGCGTCAAGACGCGTGTGGAAGGAAAACGCGGCGATGCCCGCGCGACACAGCTTGATGGTGCGACGCGCAACGGGATCGGTCATGCTCATATGCTTGACACCGCGAAAGAGCAGGGGATGGTGCGAGATGATGAGATCGCAGCCCTCGGCAATGGCATGGTCAACCACAGCCTCGGTCATATCCAAGGCAAGAAGAATTTTGTTGACCTTGCGATCGGGCTCGGGCATACACATGATGCCGTCGTTGTCCCATTCGCAGGATAACGAGGCAGGGATGCGCTCGTTCATAATAGCGTATAGCTCGGATACGGTCATATCGTCGTGTCCTCCGTTTCGTTGGATAAAAATGCGTCGATCGCGCCAAGCAGCGCGTCCTCGCGCGAGGTGTCGGGGGCGACACCCTTCAATTTTCCTTCGCGACTTTGCTCCAAGGTGTTTTTCAGTCGTGCCGCCAATTCAAAACACAGCGCGTCACGGCGGCGCATGTTGTGCGCACCGAGCAACTGCTCAAGCGGCTCGTGTGTGCGCAGCTGCCCGTCAAACTCGGCGCAAATGATCTGATAGATGCGGTCGGTTTTAACCAGACGCTCTTCGCGAATGGCAAAGCCTCTCTTGTCAAGATAGTCGCGCAGGACTTCCATGCGCGTCATGGGCTGAAGAATGAGGCGGACAGCGCTGTCCTTGACCCAAGGGGCTTCGTCAATAATATGCGCGATCATCTCGCCCCCCATGCCGAAAATACAAATGTCGGTGGGGCGTAAATGCTCGGCACCGTGGAGCCCGTCGGTCAGTAGCACGCAGGCGCGATCGTCGCCTATGCCGTTGGCACCCAGATGTGCGGCGGCTACCTCGGCAGGCCCCTTGTGTATGTCGGTCGCGACCGCAAACGAGCAAAGCCCGCGACGGAGCAGCGAGATGGGGAGATAGGCGTGGTCAGTACCCACGTCGGCAACGACGCCGCCTCGGATAAAGGCAACGGCCGCTTCAAGTCTTGCATCCAGCGGGGTAAGAGCAGGCGGCTCGGCGGCGATGGCGGTGATGGGAACGGTAAGCGTGCGTGCGGTCATATATAAATATCCTTTTGATGAATTGATGATGAAAAAGAGGGAGGGTTTTCTTTGCGGAAACCCTCCCCATGCCCGTCAGGTCAGGCAAATTCAGTTTTTCTTTGCGAGGAACGCATTGATTTTTTCGATCAGCGCGTCAGCATCTGTGCCGTGAACAAGGCAGGCCTGCTCGATGGACTCGCCGCGGGATGCGGGACAGCCCAGGCAGTGCATACCGATCTCAAAAAAGAAAACAGCGGTATCGGGAGCGGCGTCGAGCACGTCACCGATGATGGAATCCTTGGTAACCTTCATGTTTTATCTCCTTTCTCAAAGCGAAAGCTTTTAAATCTTACATCTCTATTATATAACCAAAGGGCGTCCGTGTCAAGCAAAAAGGCGCATTTTTTCCATTGTTTCGCTTTGAAAACAATGGAAAAGGCAGCTTAAAAAAATAATTTAAAAAATATTTCAAAAAGGGGTTGACAAAGCAAAACACTTGTGATATAATAGGCGAGCCGCGTTCAAAACGGCATGATTTGGAAGCATAGCTCAGTTGGGAGAGCATCTGCCTTACAAGCAGAGGGTCATAGGTTCGAGCCCTATTGTTTCCACCATGGTTGGCCTGGTAGCTCAGTTGGTTAGAGCGCTAGCCTGTC
>JAZQMI010000073.1:0-44845 GCA_045543375.1 Eubacteriales bacterium
CCTGTTTTTGCTTATTTATAGAGAAATTAGCAATCTTGTTATGTATTCGCAACCTTTTTGCAAACTCTTTAATCACATTATGTACGAACACATTAAAACGCGATATAATGAATTCGACAAAACTTAATATGATGTGTCCAATTTTTTACTAAAAGCTCTTGCTTTTTATGCGAACGCACGCTATAATATTTTATACAGAGTATGATAAAGCATTCTATACGAAAGCACAGGAGGAAAGCACATGTATCCGGAAACCTATGTTCACTTTCAAACCGCAGATACTGCCCTTCAACGCTTGTTTGACGAGGCCGTCCGCACGTGCCGCGGCAATCTTCGCGTCCTTGGCGACGATCTCGTTCTCGTCGAGGGCGGTGCCTACCAGAGGATCTGGGTAGAGACCCAGCCCATGGGCGGAGAGATGTACGCCAAGCACAATATGACGGCGGCTCTCAACAACCAGCTTCTTTTTATGCGTCATCAGCGCAAGGACGGTCGCATACCCGGCACCATCGGTACCGGCCCCGACGGAAAAGCGGAGCCACGCTTCGCTACATTGCAAGGCTTCTGCTTCCCCTGGCCCGCACTGAATATGTACTATTGGCTGGGAGAGGATCGGGCCTATCTGGATATGCTGGCAGATACCCTGGAGCGATACGATGCTTATCTGTGGAGAGTCCGCGATTCGAACGGTGACGGAATTCTGGAAAGCTGGTGTCAGACCGACACAGGCGAGGATTTTGCGGCACGCTATGGCGATGCCCCCTTTCATCATCCGCAGGACACGCCCCCGCAAGACAGCAGCATCGTCCCCATGGCATCAATGGATATCATGTCTTACTCATACACCGCACGGGATACCCTTTGCGAGATCAGCAGGATCCGCGGCGACGGCAACGAGCACAAATGGCGTCGGGCTGCCGATGAAGTAGCTGCCGTCATACGCGAAAAGCTTTGGGACGAGGCGCGCGGTGCCTGCTTTGAAAAGGACAAGTACGGCAATACCATCGACATTTTGTGCCACAACAACCTTCGGTGCATGTATTTCGGTAGTTTTTCTCAGGAAATGGCAGACCGCTTTGTAAATGAGCACCTCCTCAACCCCGAGGAATTTTGGACTACACTTCCCCTCCCCTCGGTGGCAGCAAACGATCCCGCCTTCCGCAATATCAACGGAAACAACTGGTCGGGACAATGCCAAGGTCTCACCTACCAGCGCGCCATTCTTGCGCTGGAGCGTTACGGCTATGAAAAGATCGTGACACGCCTTGGCAAAAAGCTGTTTGCGGCAATCATTAACTGTGGATACTTGTTCCCACAGCAGTTTGACCCCTTCACAGCTGCCATAGGCTTCGACGCTGACAAGCCGTTTGAGGATGGCTACGGTCCGACGGTGATTTCTGCGCTGGAGTATATCGCCCACATTTGGGGCGTGACCATGGTAAGAGGACAGATTTGGTTCAGCATGGGCACGACGGAGAGCCCATACACCTATGAACAGGGCTGGAACGGCCATGCTTACCGCATCGAATCGGATGGAAAAACTGCCGTTGCCTTGATGGACGGTCGCGAGATTTTCCGTGGCGAATGCGGCAAGCGCGTGATCACCGACCAAGCAGGAAACGTTTTGGCCGAACGCGAAATAGAGTAATATAAAAAATCGGACACGTCATTTCGGGATCTTCCTGATGATGTGTCCGATTTTATAGCTTTTTACAGACGATCAGAATCCGTCATTTGCCTACCTTGATCGGGCCGAGCAGACCTACGGGCTCAAAAGGCAGGTATGCAGAGAACTTGTCCTGTTTGATATATCCCAGATGGGAGGTGGTGACGACGGTAAGCTGCACCTTATCTTGTGCGGATATCGGGAATCGATAGGGCGGTGTCAATCTTTCTCCCGCAAGCTCTCCGTTGATCCATACCCAGCACGTTTCACCTACCTGCCCCAGATCCAGCGCGCAGCTTCCCTCGGGCAGAGTCAGCGTGGTTTCATACTTAACGAATCCGGCGTATTTCGTATGCTTTCTGACGATGTTATACAGCTTGTCCGTCGTTTCCTCCTCTGCAAACACGGAGAAATCGGGAGAAGCGGGGTCATAGGCCTCCGGTGCTGCGAAGGAGATGTTCCACGGTCCGACGGTAGCATCTTCCCATACCGTCCGTGCGACTTGGTATACCGGCAGTGCCGAGAGATCGCCCAGATCGCCAAAGAGCAGCAGCGTGGCCTCATAGGGTTCCAGCGAGATCGGGATATCACCGTCAACGTAATCTCTCCACGCGACGTTTTCCATAGGATCGTAGCGTACCAGCTCGCCACCCTTGAAGGCTTTCAGGCGAAGCGTACCTTCCGTTTTGCCCGAAATTCCTTCGTTGGTCACGAATAGCGCATGGCCGCCGTTTCTGCTGTAGTGATATACGCGCAGATCCTGACCAAGCGTACCGCTATACGCCATGTCGTCCAGATGAGCCGCTCGGATCTCGTCCGCCAATGCCTCCAGCGCCACCTCACGGAAGAGGCTGCGGGTATCCATGGGGATCGTGTCCCCTTCTGCCGTCTTTTCCGGCGTGCCGTTCACGCACCAGACGGGCAGCCCCGCTTCGGCAAAGGCAGCAAACTGCTCCACGACGGCAGCGGGCAGCGTGTGGGCGTAGGGCAGCACGAACAGCCCATAGGACTCGCCGTTCAGCCACAACTTACCATCCTTCACGACGGCTTCCTTCAAATAATCCTCGGGAATGATATCGTAGTCGATCTGATGTTCCATCAGCACTCTGGCGGGATGCTGGAAGCGCATGAACGGATCTCCCGACCATTCTGCCTGCGCGTGGTAGTACAGTGCGGCGGTGGCGTGGTGCAATCCGTCGGAGAGAATATCTGCCACGCGGTTCATATAGCCCATGATCTTGCCGAAGGGGCGGTACTGAGGGTTATGCCCGCCGGCATAGAAATGAGGAGGAGAGTCGGGGTCGGGATATTTGGGCGAGAAGGCGTGGGGAACGTACTCGTTGACGCCTCTGACCAACATGTGGTCGGTGAGCCATTTCATCATTTTGGTGCCCTCTACCCAGCCGTATGCGCCGTAGAGCTCGCACATCGTACGACCCTTCTTGAGCGCTTGAATATGGGCGTGGGAGGATGCCAGCTTGGCAATGCCGAAATGGAAGAAGTCCGGCTCTATTCTGTCGTAGCTGACGGGCGCGGCCGTAGCGTTGTGGGACATGCCGGGAACGATCTCGCACAGCACGATATCAAAGCCCGCCATATCCTGACCGTTCAGGGCGCGGAAGAAATGACCGCCGCCCGAGAAGGTGGTGTGCAAATTGTCGTCCTCGATCGAGTGACCGATATATTCCACACCGTGGGCACGGCACCATTCGCCAAGCTGACCGCAGAAGCATTTTTCGTAGCGCTTGCTCGCTACCTCCATATAGTTGACGCGAATGCGGGACGCATTGTCCGACGGGAACCACAGCGCGGGCAGATCCAACAGCCATCTCTCTCCGTGGAGAGCGATCAGATCCGCTTGAGCCAGATCGTTCCAAGGATAATTGCCTCTGGAGCGATTGGCATCGCCCGTGAGCATTCCGACCTTGGACATCATAAAGGGCTCGTCGCTGAAATAGCCGCGGAAGGTGGTACCAAAATATTCCTTGAGCCGCTCGTAATGAGGCTCGTACACGGCTTCGATCAGCACGTGCACCGATTCCTCGCGCATCATATCGATGTACTGATTGGCGAACGGTGTATCGAACATCACGAAAATTCGCCAGAAGCCCTCCGGCAGGTCATAAAAGACCATTCCGGACTCCTCGTCGTAGTTGGCGGTCAGATCGATCGCCTCGCCCGTCATGCGCTGATCCATACGGTCAGGGTACCGCTTGCAGGCCACGATTCCCACCAGCTTATCCTCAGGGCCCATCAAAGCCTTGACCATGGAGGCGCAGTCCGACATGGGTCCGACCACGTCCATATGGCGCTCGGTGATCTGCCGTCTGCCCAAGTGGGGATATTTATTCCACAAAAGCCCGTTTGCCTTTCCCGTGGGGAAATGGTCGTCGTCCAGCAGCCAGACCTCCATTCCAAGTCGTTTACATTCGGCAAGGATCAGCTCCATATCCTCAAACCACGGGTCCTTTCCGAAGTGCGGCGCAGGTCTTGCCTCCACGCACACGGCGCGAATGCCGCAATCGTAAATTCTGTGCAGCTCGTTCAGTAACGTTTCGTCGTCCTCTCCGTGCTGCCAGAAAAAGGGGAGAATATGGTTGTTCGGCTTGTTTGCAAGGGCATTTTGAAATTTTGTTTTCATACGATGTACCTCATTTCATGTTTTTTCCCGTCGGGTGATCGGATAAAGCCACTTGGGGGAAAATTGCGCTTGTGGTATCATGGATGAACGCGAGATCTACAGCCTTTTTCTGTATTGGCCTCATTATAGCACGCCCCCCGTGGTTTGTCAACCATCGAAAAAAAGGAATTTTCCCGCAAGCCGACGCACACCTGCCCTTGAAGTCGTCTGAAAATTAAGAAAAAACCCCCCCGCCCTATTTTTGGGGCGGCGTGATTTTTGTATTCACTTTGGCTTATTTCACCAGCACGGTGTTGACAAAGAAATAGCCGTTGCTTCTTCCTGTGCTCTCGTCCAGCGTCGCGATTTTGATCATGACGTTGGTACGCTCCGTTTTGAGCTTGCGATCAAGGTGAAGGAATTCCACGTACTCGCCCGGACGGATAAATCCGCTCTCACCGAGCAGCACGTCGGGCACGGCGTCGTAGGTGCCATCGCTTTTTTGCACGAAGCGGGGCGTGTAGATTTCCACTCGGATGGCGACCGTGTTGTCCGCAGGGTTGGTCAGAAACAGACGGACGTCGCGCCCGCCGATGACCTCGGGCATACCGCAAAGCATCGCTTTAGCCACGCCAATGGCGTCGTAGGATTCGTATCCGTAGGTCTCGGCATCGGCAAAGGTCGGTACACCGACCACGGCCTCGTCATCAAAGAAATCGGGCTCGACACGCAGCATCAGCGTAAACAGCACCGCCGCTGCGACTAAAATCAAGGCGATACCGAGCGCGATGGGAAGACCTTGTCTTACAGAAGTGTGAGATATTCTTCTCATTTCGATGCTCCTTCCGCCAAAATCACGATGTAAATTCGATGCGAATGGTCAAAAGCCCCAGCGAAGTCGGCGTACCGTTCTTATACGGCGTGAAGTCCGTGCGATAGGGTGCTCCCTCCAAGGACAGATAATAGTCCTGCATGATCTCGGCCTCGTCAACGGTGGGGGTTGACACGTCGTCCACCGAGGGAGCGAGGATCAACTCGGTCGAATAGGCGTTGGAGATATACAATCTGTCGACCAGACCGACAAAATCAGCCGTGTCGTAGAGTGAGATGGCCATATGGTCGCTCGCAAACAGCGGCGCTCCTACGCCGTCCGTTGCGAAGTTAAACTGCACGGTCACCTTCAGATTTTCCGTTCCGGCCTCGTTGCCGATGCGGCGATAGTTCAGACCAATGCGGTTGGCCGCACCGTCAAAGCCGTACCAACCGGGTGCGCCGTCACTCGTCGCAGCGGCAGGAGAGCTGCTGGTGCTGTCGGACGCGTAGGTCAGCTCGTCCACGTTCCAGCGTCCCCAGTCGTAGTAAAAGCTCATCGAACCGAATTCGACGTTGACCACGTAGCGGTAAGCCGTATAGCGCGCATCACCCTCTGCAACGGCAGCATCGGTATCGGTCAGTGTGGGCGCCATGGGTGAGAACGGCAGAACCGGCAGCTCGCCCTCATTTTCGGCAGCGTTGGCGACAACGCCCCACGTGCCGACGAAACAAAGCACCATGGCCAGTATCAAGGTCATCCTCTTCATAGCGGCACAAAGAGGCCTTGCAAGCTTATTCGATTGTAACAACATTTGCAACACCTCTTTCTGTCGTTATGCAAAAGATCAAATCCTAAGCCTCCGGTGGGGACTGCTCGCACGAGCGGGCAGTCCCGAGACCGGATGTTGACCTGCGTCACCCCAAAGCACGCAGGCGGCTTGCAGATATGAATGCACCAAGGGAATTTTTCCCGATGCGCGGCAACTGTGTCAGCAGCCGCCTTGCGGCTCATACGAGCCGCAGATCAGATTTCTCCGAAATTACGGCGTGGGAACCGAAACGGTGATGGTGACCGTAGCAACGGTAACGCGGTCGGCGACAGCGTAGCCCTTCAGAACACCGTAGGCAGCAGCCCAGTCGTTGTTTGCGCAAGCCCACGCACCGGTGAAGACCTCGGAAACGGGATCGGTAGCCTTGGGCTGCGTAGCACTCAGCGTCATGGACGCCTTAGCGAAGCTGAGCGAGATACCCGCAGCATTCGCAGCAGCACTCTCAGCGTCGGTCAGCGTGATCTTGACAGGCATGTTGGAGCGGTTGGAAATGGTAAAGCTGGGCGCGGTGGGCGCGGTGACAGCCGTAGCGTCGGTTGCCACGTAATCCAGCGTATTAACATCCCATACCAGATCGGTCTCGAAGGTAAACTCCAGACCGCTCGTTACAACGTCAACGGCGTATCTGGGAGCCGTTTCACCGGTGATAACGAAGTCGATGTTGTAGGAGCCGGTGCCGTCGGGTGCAGTTGCGCCGTCACGGTAGTCACCGAACGCCGAGTCGGAGTAGACGGTACCGACCAGGTCGTCCTGAGCAGCTACAGTGATGCACTGCATGCCGAGGATCATGGTCACAGCGAGCATGATGATAACGATTTTCTTCATAGTGTTTTTCTCCTTTGTTATTATTGGGTATATGCTTTTTTGGGGATCAAAAGTAGGGGGATGGAGCGCTCTCCATCAGGGATTTGCGGCAGCGCCGATGGTGACCGTCAGCGTACCCAGCGTGTTCGCGGTATAGCCGTGTCCGTTATACGTCAGGAAGGCTTGCGTCATGGCGGTCAGCGAGGGCACGCGCAGCATAAAGGTCAGCGTTTGCGTACCGGGTGCACCGATCTCGGTTGCACTCATGGGCAGCGCCGCCGGTATCGTCACCGCGCCGGGTGCCTCAAGCGTGTAGCCAAAGCCGTACAGCGCTTGTGTTGCCGTTCCGGTCGCCGTCACGGCGAGGTCGGAGCGGTTATTCAGATGCATGGTGATCAGGTGCTCGGCATAAGCCGTATCGCTCACCGTCATATCAGCCAGTACATAATCAAGGCTGTTGACGTCCCAGCACAGGCCGGACGAGAAGATAAGCAGTGATTGCGTATCATAGGTCAGGTCAACGGCGTATCGGCTGAGCTTATCCACGATCACGACTTTAACGTCGCAACCGCTGCTCGCGCCCTGCGCGGGAAGCTCGGACGCGCCAAAGGAAGCATCGTCCGCACCGACCACTCGCTCGGCAGACACGGGCATCGGATACGCCCACACCGCCAGCGTCAGGGAAAGTGCCACAAAGAGGGTCATGGCGCGACGACACTTGTCATCGGCACACAACCGCTTGATCCACGTATTCATACATTTTCACTTCCCTTCCTTAAATATAAGTATGACTTGTCGCGTGATATATGTCACAAATAGTCATTCGTTTGATCGATCAGGGGGCGCACACCGTTACCGTGATGCGTCCGATCGTTCGGCTGGACTGCGGAATGCCGTACAGCACCACCGAGAAGTCGGTATACGTTGAACGTCTTAACACCGCGTCTGCGGGGGCAAGCGACATGCGATCCGTTGCGAAGGAGCCTGTCCTCGTCATGGCCATACCGCCGTCCCACGTCATGACCAGAACGATACCCTGCTCCGCATTCAGACCGGGCAGATCGTTCAAATGAAGGTCAACGCGCGAGGTCGACATGGCGTCGTGGATACCGACCGAAGCACCGATCGTATATTCGATGGCGCGATTGGAGCGGTTTTCCACGCGAATGACGTTGTTCCCACCGTCCGTACCCGTCCAATAGGAGTCGGTCAGATCCACGTAGGTCAGGCTGCTGACATCCCATACGGTCTTGGTATAGACGAAGGTCATATCGCCGTAGGTGACGTCCACGGCGTACCGTGCTTCCTCCTCACCGCGGTTGAGCGTATAGAAATATACGTGCTCCGAGTGAGAAACGTTATCGGGCGAGTGGTAATCGATGCGTTCGTCGGCGGGTGTGCCGTCCGCATTCCACTTCAGATAACTGTCATCCAAAAGGTCAACGACGGGGTAATATTTACGCCACGGCGTCGTATCGCTGAGCGTTTCCTTGGCGAACATCGCACCGTCAATACGGTAAGCGACCTCACCCAGAATATCGAAGAAATAACTTCCGTCTGCCATCAGAATTCCCGCGTTTGCCGCATCGGGATAATCGGCAAAGGTATAATTGGTATTGGCAGGCAGGCTCGCGTACACAATGATCTTATTCTCGCGCATGGGCTCGACCACGCGGTCACGGAAGGAGAACTGTGCCGTCTGCAGAACGGGGGGCGTCGCCTTATCGCGCTCAACCAATCCCTCAAACGATACCACACCCGTTGTGGGCTGTGCGCTCGTGCTCTCGCTCACCTCATCGTAAAGAATGGGAATGGGCGTGTATGGGTCGGTCGGCACGCTGTCAAGGTAGTAGCGCCAGTTTTCAATGGCGCTGATGGTAATGGGACGCTGCGAGATCACAAAGCTTTGCGTACCTCGAGCCTCAAATTCATTCGAAGATACCGAGGCTGTCACGGTATAGTAACCGGCATCGGTCGGCGGTTGGGTACCATAGACCATGCGGTAAGCCGTTCCGTCGGGAAGTGCCGTTTGCTCGTAATAGTAGTGGATTTGCACGTCATCCGTCAGCAGATGCGTGACGTCGCCCGTCACCGTGGCCTGTGCGGTGATCGACACCGTACCCGTGACGTGCTCACTTTTCGTCCAGTTGTATTGCTTACCGTCCAGCGTCAGATGGCTCGTCTGATCCGTGGAGATCACGTATTCCGCCTCGCCCGTACCTGTGGTACCGCTGCCCATGGCGGTAATGGCCGCCTGCTTGGCTGCTTCCAGTGCCACGTCGCGGGTATCAACGCCTTCTCCCGTCGAGCTGTCGAAGGAGAACGTACAGACGGTCTTAACTCCATCGGTATACTTGGAACAATAGATCGTGAGCGAGCCGCCGTTTCCGCTCGCACTCACCTCGGCTACGTAGTTATACGTCTGGATGCCCGAACGGTAGCTCAGTTGTCCCGTCTGCGTACTGCTCCACACGATATTTCCGTTCGCATCCTGCGAAAACACCGTCGTCACGACGATCTCGCGCGATCCGGAGGTCGCACTGGTCGAGCTGAGCGTCGTGACCAGCGTCACCGTTCCTTGTGCCTCATTATAAGAGATTGCATTGGTATAAGAGATGCGAAGGCTACTGTTTCGACGGTAAGGCACGTTGACCGAATTGCTCGTCGAGGTTCCCGAGAAAGCACCCGTGGCCGCCGAGGGAATGGTAACGACGGATTGCGATCCGGCGTGGTTGCGGTAAGTGGGGGTACTGTAAGTATAAACGCGCGAGTGTTCGCTGCTTTCCAACATCGTCACCGAAGGATGCGCGACGGGCTCACCGTCGTACACCTTGGAAATATCCTCGGGGGTCAGGTAGTAGCGCATTTTGACACGGACGGTCAGCTTATACAGCACGCTCTTGAGATTGCCGTCCGTTTTTTCGACCCAGATCTCCACCGTTTCGCCTTTCGCGATGGGAATGTTGCTACACATCATCGAGGTCTGACCGGCAGTGGAGGTGGCCAAGGTGGTATTTCCTCGTCGCATCTCCACCGTCACGCTCGCTCCTTGAGGAACCGTCCAATCCGCTACCACCGTAAAATTGGTGGCACCGGCAGGAAGCCAGATATCATAGCTCTTGGTTCCGGGTACGAACAGCGTCGTGGGTTTATTACTCGGATAGGCGTCGAGTAACCAAACGCCGGAAGACGTCAGTGAGATATTGGTCAGCTCGGACGACATCGTATCCTCAACGACACCGTTATTGGACGGTCCCGTAGGAGCACCCAATTCAAAGTGGCCATCGTCGCGATAGATCAACTGACCCGAGGACTCGCCCGAGGTCAATTTTTCGATCAGCGCGAAAATATCGCCAGGCATAGGCGTCGTGTGGTCGGTAGGCGCATGCAAAATATACTTACCACCGAACAGATCGGGATCGTACAGCGTCATAGCAACCGCCGTATATTGTCCGGGCACCTCAAAGGTCTTGAGTGCGGGATTGACGAAATAATACGATACCTCTCCGCCCATCTCGAGCGAGGCCAGCGGATTATTCTCGGGCGTAATCCAATTTCCGTCGGGATCAAGCAGTCCGAAGGGTGCTACGGTGGGATCGGTCTCACTTGCCGGATTGTAGGCCAGATAATCTCTGCGCCCGTCACCGTCGGTGTCGATGATCTTACCGTCTTTATCTACCAGATAAAAGATATCCTCTCCCTCGTATCCGAAATAAATATCCGTTTCGCTCGCACCAAGGACGTTTTCTGCCACGTGGCAGACGACCATGAAATTACCAAGCTCGTCCTGCATGATGCGATACAGGTTGAAATAACGGGTATCCTGCGAGGTTACGTGCTCGTCATAGTAGGCGAGGTACATATATGTATTCGGGTCGATGGTGTTATCGGGAATGGTCTCGGGGTTTGTACCGATGTTACTGATCGCGTAATGTGAGAAGGAGGATGCCTTGACGATCACGCCCTCGGCGATCGAAATGCTGTAAGGTGCCATATCGGTATTCTCACCTGCACCGATTGCAGCGGTCGCGTTAGAGGGGTTGCTGGACTGCGCATCGGGATAACCGGATACGGCCGTGATATCGCCCCCGTTGAAGGTAATGGTCATACCCGAGGTCTTGCCGTAGCGCGAGGTGATCTGGTCGGTCGTTCCGATACCGGCTGCCGCGCATCCGCCGTGACATTCGACTGTACCGCCGTTGATGACGATGGTATAGTCTTCGGCATAACACATACTTTCCTGATTGTTTTCCGAGTCACCGTCGCCAATACCCGCAGACCAACGTCCGCCGATGGCCAGCACGTTACCGCCGTTGACCGTAATCGCGCCTCTCGTGGCCGCACTGTTGGCACCGCCGCCGATACCGGCTGCCTGATAGCCGCCGACCGCCGTCACGGCACCGCCGTTGATCGTAATATTGCCGGGCGTACCCTGGACGTAATTGTGACCGTTATTGGCATAACCATCTCGCTCATCATAGGAGGTACCGCCGCCGATACCGGCGCCGCCACCATTCATAAAGCCGACTGCTCCGTTGGGTCGGGGCCATTGGGACCCGTCCTCTGCGGTTGCCGTATTCTCACGGTTGACCTGAATTGCTGCGTCCAGATCGGTTGCCTCACCGAACTGGTAGGCACCCCACGCCTCAACAATACCACCCTCAATCGTCAGAGAGGCTTGTCCATCCACCTGAATGCCGGCGTAACCGCCGCGGTATTCCGTGTTGTTGGACATGGTCGTCGCCCCCGTGCCCGTCACGTACCAACCGTTGGCTCCTGCCTTAAACAGACAAGGCGTAGACGCTGCGGGGTTTTGGGGATCGTAGTCGCTTGAGAAGAAGGAGGCTGTCACATTCGACGCTCCCGTGATCAAAAACGGGCAGGTCGGAACGTAATAGCGATTATTGGCCTCATTCCAGCCCAGATCGATCGAGGCCTGCACCATGGCAGCACCGTCGACCTGTGTGGTACTCGTCGTTGCCGCGTAGGCAGCGTCCCTTGAGCGGTCAATGGTAATATCCTCAAAACGGATATCCAGCCCAGGGATGTCCTTGACCGTGACCGAGAAGGGACTGCCGACGATCTTGATCGAATAACGGTCCTTGGTCACGCCGGTATAGGCTGCCAGCGTGTCAAGCGTCAGAACGATGGGCTTGTTATAAAACGCACCGCTCGTAGGCGTAGCGTCAAACACAAAGTCAAGGACCTCGTCTGCCGCATGGCTGATGATCGGAGGGAAAAGTCCGAGCAGCATCAAAAACGCCAGTGCGCATGCAAGTGCCCGACGGGGCATATGGTACAGTCGACGGCTCTCGCACATGACAATTCCCTCCTTTCAAAAATTTTTATCGTTTATCGTGTGGTACGGTTATTCGTTATTTTCGTTTTGTTCGGGCTGTACCGACTTCACGATGTAGATATTCACCGGAGCCTCGGCATTGACGGTGGATTTTTCATGCGTTTCGGGATCGTACGGATCCAGCACTGCTTTCATCTTGTATTCACCCTCGGGCAAATACGTACCGTCCTGAAGCGCCGAAAGACCGATCATTTGCAGATTATAACCGATCGGGATCAGACCCGAGCGGAACAGTTCCTGATAAGCCGTTGCAGCATCATAGCCGGGCTCTGCCACACGCGCCGCATAATCTTCAGCACTCATACCCGCCGTAGCGTAGCCGTGCGCGATCAGCTCTGCGTCGCTGATCAGAATGCGCAGCACGATATTCTCGGTGCTTCGCAGGGGGTTGTGGCAATCAATGATGCCCGCTTGTCTTCCGCTCGCGGGATCGGGCGTAACGTTGACATAAACGTCGCGATTGAGATTGATGCTGATCAGGCTGGTACCGGGTGCCGGCTTTTCCACCGGATCCTTTTCGATCACGGGAGCCGAGCCCGGATCGATGACGATGGGCTCATAAGGCGTATCGTCCATACGGCCGAGCAGCAGCAACAAACCGATTAAAATCAGCAAAAACGCCAGAACCAGTGCCGGTGCCAGATACCACCAGATCGGAATGACAGGCGTTACAGCTCCGATGAAGGAGCAATAGGTGATCTCGCCGTAATTCTTGCCGCAAAAGCCGCCGCAGTTTTTGTCCGCGCCGACCTTGGCGATCACAGAGCAATTCACAATGCGTCCGCCGTTTACGCCGCACAACGCGCCCGTAAACATACCGCCCTTGGCGTTGACCACACAGTCCACGTCCAGATTGGCGACCGTACCGTTTTTGATATAACCGAATAAGCCCGCCGCTTCCAGCTCCTTGGCAACCACTTTAAAATTATGGATCTTGTGTCCTGCGCCGTCAAAGATACCCGTGAAGGGCAAGCTCTCCGAAATGCCGATGGGGGTCAGACGCGCGCCGTTGAAGTTGATATCACAGGCCAGACGATAATGCGCTGCCGCAGCCTTCTCATCACCCGAAGCGATGGCTTCCGCCAATTCGCAAAGCTGCCGTACCGACGATAGCTCGATCACATCGTCCGTACACTCAATATTCTGATAGCATCGCGCGCGGTCATGCTCCGGACCGTTGCCACGCACCAACCAGGCTTCTCCAAAGCCGTGGGCACGAAGATACTTTTCAAGATCAGTATAGAGCAGGCAGAATTGCTTGTCGGTATAGATATTCAAAGCCTTGATCTGCTCGGCACTCTTGTCCTCATCTGCGCGTTCTACGGCGTACAGATACCCTGCCTTATCCAGCTTGCCGCGGTTGATGCCGCAAAAGCAGGCAACGTTTTGTTTGCCTGTCGTTTTTCCAAAGGCTACGGAATAAGAAAGATTGCCGCTATTCTCATAAACGAATCCCGCAACGTTGGCACTATGCTTGACCTTGGCATCTACGTAGCAGTTGCATATAGTACCTTGATTGAGTGCAACAAAACCGGCGGTGCGATTCGTGTATCTGACCGTTCTCATAGATGAGAGTATCCTCCCTTGCATCGTTATGTATCTCGAAAACATCCATCATGCGCAAACCCGATCTGTGCGCCTTGCGGCGCCCAAAAACCTTTTTCACGCAAAGATACATAATACTGATTTTATTATTATATTATAGCACAACATCGAAATTTTGTCAATAGTGACATCTCGGTGCCTTTCATATATTTGTCTTTCTTTTTTTGCCTTGTCTTGTTTATAATCACCATTTTCCCTTGATACAAAAAGAAAGACGATCCCACAGCCTTTTCCGACAAAGGAGCGGGATCGTTCGTTCTATTTATATCACACGTGCATGGCAGTAAGCTCCTGCTCCGCCGTTTCTTGCTCCTTGGCCAGTCGTGCAAAGCCGCGCAGCATGAAAATATCGTCGAGAAGAATAGTCAGAATGCCGCATATCCACGCGGCAGGGTTAACGAAGCACATGACCCTGAAGGCGAGCTGTTCGGTCACCACGGCACTGTTCATCAGGTACATAACGAGGGCAGAAAGACCCGCACGCCCGATGATTTCGGTAAATCCCGACGTCATGGTCCAGAAGGTGCGTCCCACCGCCTGCAAAATACTTTTTTGCATAATAAGCGGCATGACAAGACAGCTCATGACCGTGTTGATCAGAATGAAGAAATAGCTGTTTTCAATGACAGCCTGCGACACCTCGTCGCCCGCGAGCAGCGTAACGATGCCGCGGCCGAACGGAATCATAACGATCGCCGAGATCACCCACCAGAGAAAGCCGAGCAGCGTGGCACTCTTACTGCCCTGAAGAATGCGGCGGTATTGCTTGGCGCCGTAGTTCTGGGCGGTAAAGACCGCGACCGCCGACCCAATGGAAAGCAGCGGCTGAATGGTGAAGTTCTCTACTCTGCCGCCCGTCGCCTGCGCCGATACGTAGGCGGTGCCCAGCCCGTTGGTGACAAATTGCGCCACGATGCTGCCAACCGACAGCACCATATTCAAAAACGCCATGGGAACGCCCACGCCCAGCAGTTGACGGTCAAGTGCCCCGTCGCGCACGAAATGGCGGCGCTCAAGGTGCAATCTCGGCTGCTTCTTTTTGATGTAAACGATACAGCAAAGTCCCGACAGTAGCTGTGCCACGACGGTGGCAAGTCCTGCGCCGTCGGTATCCATGCCGCAAACGGCGATGAAAACGACGTCAAGAATGATATTGATAACACACGCAAGTATCAGAAAATAAAGCGGCGTACGCGAGTCGCCGAGCGCACGGATCATGTTGGAGAGCAGATTGTACAGCGCCGTGGCCAGCAGCCCCGCAAAGATCCAGAAAAGGTAGATATAGGCCTGCTCGAAGATATCCTCGGGCGTTCGCAAAAGCTGCAGCATAGGGCGTGCGAGCAGCACGAACAACACCGACAGAACGGCCGTGATAATGGCGGTCAGCTTGATGCTCGCGGCAAAGCTGCGCTTGACGCCCTCCTCGTCGCCCGCACCGAAATAGCGGGCGGTGATGGTGGAAAAGCCGGTCGTGAGCGACTGGATACCGCCGACGGTAAACCAAATGAGGCTACCCGTCGAGCCGACCGCAGCATACGCATCGGGTGAGATGGTGCGCCCGACGATGACCATGTCGGCAATATTATAAAATTGCTGGAACAGGTTTCCGATCAGAAACGGGATCGCAAACCGGAATATGCTTTTTAAGGGCGAGCCCTTGGTCAGATCGGTCGTCATGCTTGCCTCCGTGACGTTCAAAAATACCACGGACTATTATAGCACAACGGCGGATTTTGTCAATAATAAAATTGCCTTTCTTTCGTTTTTTATTGCTATATTCCCGCCCTTTTCAGCTCTGCGAGAATATTCTCCGGCCGATGAGCGTCCACGGGCGAGTATCTTCCCTGCTCGCCGATCTCGAGCATATGCCCGACGTGGGTATAGCCCAGTGCTTTGGGCGGCAGGTGGGTAACGATGTCGTCAAGGTTGCGCACAACGGCAAAGCGTTCCCAGCGAGTGACCAGTGCGGCACTCGGCACGCCCCAAATAACACGCGGCGCACCAAAGCCGTAGCCCTCAATGCGCTCGCGCAGATCGGGGCGATGGTACCAAACGTATTCATGGCACAGCACGGCAAGTGCGCCGCCGTGCGAAAAGCCAACCGTGATGATGCGCTCGACCTGTGCGTCCGCGATGAGGGGAGCGAGGTAGTCCTGCACCGATCTCCACACGCGCAAAAAGCCGCGGTGCGCGCGCCACGCGCCCTTGCCCGCGTGCGAATAAGCCCTTGCCGGAAAGTCAAAATTATTGTGCCAATCGACGCCGCCGTCCGAGCTTTCAAGATAAATATAGAGCACGTCACCCGCTCGCTCGACTGCCACGTCGGCTGAATTGTCAAGCGTGATATAGTCCGCGTCAAGACACCTCTCAAACAGATGCGAAAGCTGCATATTCCGTTCACTCCTTTTTTGAAAAAATACTTGGAAAACCTTGACAAACGGCAAAAATTCTCTTATAATTAGCCTATGAGCCGCAGCAGGTTGCGGTCACTATTTTGCAGCAAAAAGGAGATACCGTCATGATTGAGAAATTGGGTGTACAGGCGTACAGTTTCCGCCAATACTACATCGCAGAGGACGCCACCGAGGAATCGGTGACCGAGGTCTTCAAGCAGATCAAGGCCATGGGCTACGATGAAATTCAGAGTGCCGACTACGGCAAGCTCAGCTACGAGGAATACGCACGCGCCGCCAAGGCCGCCGGCCTTGCCATCATCGGCACGCATTTCAACTATACCGAGATCCGCGACAACACCGAGGCGACCATGAAGCTGCACGAGGAGCTGTTCGGCACCAAGATCATGGGTGTCGGCGGACTGACCGTCGACTATCGTCAATCCCCCGAAAGCGTACAGAGATTTATCGACGAGGCCAACACCATTGCCAAAAAGATATCCAAGCAAGGCTTCAAATTCACCTACCACAATCATCACTTCGAGTTTGTTCCCTTTGAGAACGGCAAGACCATGATGGACATGCTTGTCGAAGGGCTGGATCCCGAAAATATTTCTTTCTGCCTTGACACGCACTGGGTACAGCGCGGCGGCGGCTGTGTCACGTCCTGGATCGAAAAGCTTGCCGGTCGTATCGACGTTCTGCACGTGAAGGATATGGGCGTTTACAAGGGTCCGAACGGCTCCTACGACATTCGTCCTCTCATCGTTCCCGTCGGCAAAGGCAATCTGGATTGGAAAGATATCTTCGCCGCTGCCGAAAAGTCCGGCGTCAAATACTACTGTGTGGAATACGATGAGCCGACCGATCCGAACCCCTTGGAAGCACTTCGTCTGAGCGCAGAATACATCCACGCCAACTTCATGAAATAATTCTCACAACAGAGCGACCTGCCTTGTGGCAGGTCGCTTTTTCTTATCAGAATATTTTGCTGCAAAGAGCCTTGGTGTACTGTTCCTTTGCAGAAAAATCCATGGCCGAGATATAGATTTGTTCCAGCGTAAAGTGCGCGTCCGCAACTGCTTGCATACAACGGCACGCCTCATCCAATAGTGCCCCGCGCAATTTTTCCACGCGCCGCAGATGCTCACGCACACCGCCAAGCTCATCGTTTTTGAGCATGCGCCGCATACTTAAGGTGCGTGCGTGGGGCAGTTGTCCGGTGATGGTCGCCACCATCGGGGATGTACAGACGACGAACGCCGTTGAGGTATCCGTCAGAGCCAGTGCGTCCACGCACTCGGGCAGGACAGGATGATAGGATACCTGCCGTCGCATACCAAGCTCTGCCGCGTGACGGGTAAGCAGCTCGGTCAGCGCGTAGGCACTGTCGTGGTAGTCTTCAATCAGGCACACCCGCTCAAACTTGCGCCAATACGTATCCAGCCCCACCACCCCATGCATGCCGATCGAGTTGCAAAGTCCGAGGCGTGCCTCGTTGCTCTGCCCCGTAGGGGTGTCGCGCAGCAGCCGCGCACAGTTGCGCTGCAATTTACGCTCGTCAAGGCATGGGGCGATCAGCTCGCGCAGCGTATCCGACAGCGCACCGACGCTGCCAAGGCAGCGATAAGCCCGACGATATCCCTCCCCCTTTGTTCGGTTGAGTGTCACGATCCGATCCGTATGACCGGTCAGCGCATCCGAGTGCCAGAACTGACCGAGATCCAGTATCTCCTCGCGCACGCCGGGCAGCATTGGCTCAAAAGCGTGGGGGGCGGTCGCATCAATCAAACCAAGGCTTGCCGACGGACCGAACAACAGCACAGCGTCCAAGGAATCGGCGTCCGACGAACAGTAGTAGTATTCCGCGCGCATGCCCCGTCGCTCGCCCTCGCGTGCCAGTGCTCGCATGAGCGTGCTCTTGCCCGTGCCGGGTCCTCCTTTGATACAAAACAGCCGATCCACCCGTCCGCGGAACACCTGCTCGTAATAAGAATGAAAGCCGTATCTGCTGTTGGACGCGGCAAAATATGCTCTTTCCCCCGTTGCTTTGAGCCGTTGCTGCATGGTCTTCTCCCTTCGTTACATCAAGTTTCATGGACAGAATATGGAGAAAGCTGTGCATCGGTGTATAAAAACAGCAAAAAGACGCTCATGCAAGCGTCTTTTTGCTCTGTTCAGTTTTTGTGAACGATGGTCACGTTCAAAGGTTCGATGCCCGTCTGCTCATAGACAACGGCGTTGATCTGTGCGATCTGGGCGGGCAAAAGGTCGCCCTCGGACTGCACCACGACGTTGATGCTGTTGCCGTTCATGACGGCGACGCAATCGGCAAAACCCTTAGACACAAGCAGCGCCTCGATGTTCGCTTCCTTTTCGATCTCAAGCGCGATGGTGTTCATCTCGGCAAGAGCCTCGTTCTTGACTGCCTCGGTAGCATCAGCGCTGTCCAGCACGTTTTGCAGCACCTCCATCGACTCGTCGCGTGCTCGCTGGCGATTGACCTGCACGGTAGCGAAATAATCCGCCGTCGTGCTCTCCGATGCGCCCCCGTTCAGACCTACGTCGTCGCTCATGCCCGAGGACTGGTCGAAGTCGGCGTAGCCGCCCGTCTGCGCGTCGCCCGAGAAGAAGATGAGATTGAGCCCGACCGCAAGGCCGATCAGCGCGACCGCGCCGACGATGATCCAATTTCTGCGACCAACGCGACCGACCCAGTCAAAAAACATCCGGCTCTTGCTCTTGTCTACTGCGCCGTCCTGCTCCAGCTCTGTCATTGCTCCCGTACTCTTATCGTATGTGCTCGTCATATCCGTTTCCTCCTCATGATGTTGCTTGTTTTGATGATACACTGCATTGTATGGTCGCGTGCTCCCGTTTAGAACCGATCCTTTACGGATTTGCCTCGGCAATGTAAATTTTATTGCTGCCGATACCGAAGGCGGCACTGAGCAGAGCAGTCAGCTCCTGCCGCACGCTCGCATCTCCGCCGCCGCGGCAAACGATGCCGATACCGCTCACGGACGGCGGTGTTCTCGTCAGCAGAACCGTTTGCTCGGACGAGCCGCTGCCCACCGTCACGTATTGTTCCTGCCGCTCGCTTGTACCCTCCTTCTCTTGGGTATCCAAGTCGGTAGCGTAGACGTAAGAAAAGTCGCCTGACAGGCTGACGGCCACCCGCACCTCGCTCACGCCGCGCACCGACGAGCACAGCGACACGATCTTTTGTTCAATGTGCTCGGTATATTCGTAAAGCGGATCGCTCGATGCACTTGTTTGCATGCTCTGTTTTTTGTTTTCAGTTCCCTTTCCGTTTCCGATCAGCATCAGTCCGATGCCGACGGCCGCGCCGAGCAGCAGCACCCACCCGCGCCGCCACCATGCGTTCTTGTTGTCTTTTTTCGTTTGATCTCCCATGCGCTCACCTTCCTATTTGATATAGATCGTGCTTTGCCACCCGAAGGTGTCCTTCATATATTCCTCCATGCGGTGCGAGTCGACCCAGATCGCTCTGCCGGACAGCGCCACACGAGCCTCGTTGACCGTTTGCGCCTTGACGATCAGCTCCACCTGTATGTCTTTTGATTGCAACCCGAATTCCGCACATATCATCTCGGCAACTGCCTGCTCGGCGTAAGCAATATCCAATCCTTCGCTCTCCGCCCGCCAGCGATCCTCCCATTGTTCGGTGTCCTCCTCCGTATCTGTCCAATGCGCGAGCCAATTTTCAACCACCTCGCTCCACCTCGCGCTGCCTTGCAGCAGTGAGATCAGCGGAACACTCAGCGTGCACAAAAGACACAGCGCACTCATCAGTTTGATGTGCCGCGCAATGCCACCGCCTTCGCCCGCAGGCGCGAGCAACTCGACCACGGCGCAGCACAGCGCAAGGATAAAAAGCCCCATCAGATACTGTCGCATACGTCCACCTCACACCGCATACGCTGCGCCGCATTTGATGAGCAGCACCAATGCAAAAAAGAAGGTCACCGTGCTGACGGATACGACGGCGAGCAGATAACCGAACAGCGACGACACCTCACCCAGCAACCGCCCTTCCTCACCGCAGCCCATCCAGCCTGCCATATCACCCGCAATACCGAATACCAAGCGGATCAGCCAAAGCGAAATGATTTCGGGCAGCAATAGCCAGAGCACGAGCATGATACCGCCAACGCCCACCACGCCGCGCAAATAGCCAAGCCCCGACGCGGCGGTGCGCAACATGTCGGCCACGCCACCGCCCACCATGGGAATGCCGGAACTGACGGCAAAACGGACCGTTCGAAAGCCAAGAGTATCCGCACGGGCGGTCAGCACCGTCTGTGCTGCCAATGTTCCGCTGAGCAACAGCATCAGCAAGCTCAGCCCCGTCGTATACCATTTTTTGAACTTGCCTGTCAGTATCTGCATGCGCCCCGCCACGCTCCCCTCGAATACACCGAGCAGCGTAAACGCCAGACAGACCGAAAACAGCGGAACGACACTTTGACCACCGATCCATTCCACCAGCGACATGCTCATCATCAACGTGCTGTGATTGACCACCGCCGCCCCCACGTTGCCCCCCATGGCATACATGGCACCCATCAGCGGCAAAAAAGCGGTCGTCAGTTGGTTCAGATCGGCGTAAAAGGTAACGACACCCGTCAAAAGATCCATGGCCTCCTTGATGATAATACCAAACAGCACCAAGCGGCCAAGCAACTGCACACCGCCCGTCAGCCCCGCCGCCTTGACGCCGGACGCCAAGGCGTTCCACACCGCCCGCAAAAGCAGCACGCCGATCAGCGTCAGCAAAAGACGCAGATCATCCTGCCAATGCTCGGCAAGCATGTCCGCCATCAACGTCAACAATCCACGCGGTGACGCGAGCGTCTGCCACGCCCGTGCAGCACTCTCGGGATCGGTCGAAAACACCTCGTCGGGCAACGATTGCAGCAATGCATCGGGCAAGCCCTTGAGCATTTGCGCGTATTCCTCGGGAAGCGCCACGACGTGCAGCTCTTGTCCATCGGCCGATGCGTGCAACGCGCCGAGCATCAACAGTACGGCAAACACGCCTACAAAAAAGGGCTTCAAACGCCGACGATGAGCGTTTTTGCCACCTCGACCAGATGTTTGAGCAAGGGCAAGCACAACAGCAGTATCTCTGCCCTGCCTGCCATTTCCACGCCGTTGGCCAACGTTGCTTCGCCGCTCTGTCGGCAAAGATCGGAGCACAACTGGGTCAGCACCGCTACGCCAAGACCTTTGAGCAACAGCGCCGCCTCGTCCCCAATGCCTGCCGCCGAGCAAAGCTCGCCAAGCCAGGCAAGCACGGGCTGCCAGAGCAACAGTGATGCGCCGCACAGCACGACGGTGCCCGTCCATTGCAGAGGGACAAGCTCGCTCCTGACGCTTCGAAGCAGCACGATCGCTACGGCACACAACAGCGCGCCACCGCAAATTTTGAGCCACATAGCGCCGCCTCATAGGCCAAAGAGCGTCGTGATGGTATCAAACAGTTCTCCGACCTTGCCGATCAAAAAGCCCAGCACCACCAAAATACCCGCGAGCGTCACCATAAGCGACTGCTCGTCGCGTCCCGTTTTTCCAAGCACCTGCGTGGTGACCGCGATCAGCAGCCCCACACCGGCAATTTTAATAATCAAGCTGATATCCATTTTCACCTCACGCCCGTTTAATTACCAGATCAGTAAGATCACCATCAGCGCGCCGCAGACGGATAGTGTACCGTGCAGGCGCAGTCTGGCAGGCAGCGACGAGCCAAGCGCTGCCTTTTCCTTATCAAGTGCACCGATGTAATAGTTCAACCGCTCAAGCTGCTCCTGTCGCCAGATGGTACCGATCTCATCGGCCAGCGCACCGAGCAGCCGTCCGCTCTCGCCGGGCAGCTCACCGCCCCGTCGGCAAAGGGCTGCGAAATCGCCGCAAGCCGTGCCGTCAATCTGTCGGAGCAGATCGGACGGAGCCTTATCGAGAATATCCGCAAGCGGCGTTCCAAAGCAGGCAATTTGCGTTTTGGTATGGATCAGCAGCGCCACGTATGCGTCAAGCTTGTTTTTCACCGCTTGCCAGCGTGCTGCCTCCGCCATGCAATACACCACGGCAAGGCACAGCAAAAGCCCACCGCCCAGCCATTTCAAGAGCATGTTCCGACCTCCTCCCACGGCGTGATATCGTAGCGGTATTCGCTCTCGCCCGCGCGGCGGCCGATGCCCACGTACACGCCAAATACCGCCGCCGTGTGCAGCTCTCTGATGCCCGGGCGGCACCAAAGATCACTTGCTGTCGCTGCGTGTGCGCTGGCGATCACGGGCACGCCGCAGCGCGCCGCGCAAAGGACGCCGCGTGCCTCGTCCGCATTGCCGATCTCGTCGCAGATGACGAGCTGTGCATTCATGGTGCGAACGGCAATCTCGATGCCAAGCCCCTTGGGATAACCGGACAATACGTTCAGACAACACGCCTCGTCAAAACCGCCGTCGTCCAGCTCGCGTCGGCTGTCGACCAATGCCGTGCGCAAGGGTGACTGCCCTGCCGACAGTTGCGCAGCAAGTGCACGCAGCAGCGTCGTTTTGCCCACGCCGGGAGGCGCATAGATGAGGGCACCACGTGGAAAATAGCGCGGCAAATGAGCGGCAAGCATCCCACCGACCGTGCGCAGCGGTCTTGGAAAGCGAATGCATAGTGCGTCAACCGATCGAACTCCCAAAAGGCGCGTGCCACTATCGTCCACGTCAGCCGAGCCGCACAACCCGACCCGAATGCCGCCCCCAAGGGCAAGATAACCCTTGGCAATGCTGTCCCTATATGCATAGATCGAGCCCTCGCACAAGCGAAGAAATAGCGCCTGCATATCGTCCTGCGACAGCAGCAGCGGTACGCGGCGATTTTCTCCGCCGACCGTGACCGAGCAGCATCGCCCCACGCGCAGATGAAGCTCCTCCCACGTCCCCTCGACGCGCTCAAGCTGCGCCACAGCGTGCGGCGGCAGCCATGCGCGCACGATATCGGGCATGCCGCCTCGCCGCGCCTCACTTTTGACCGTGTGAAGCATATCCCCCTCCTTGTCCGCTCTCTGGTTCATCATATGTACAAGCCAAGAAAATTAGAACAAAAAAGGAGATCTCGTTGAAGATCCCCCTTACTGCTCAAACACCCATAGCGCGGCGCAGCTTTTCGAGCGCTCCTTTTTCCAGTCGGCTGACGTATGAGCGTGAGATACCAAGGCAAGCGGCCACCTCGCGCTGTGCCATGGCGGTGCCGCCGTCAAGGCCGTATCGCATGCGAATGATCTGTGCTTCGCGCTCCTCGAGCACCTGCCCGACAAGCTTTACCGCCTGCCCCGAGCACAACGCAGTATCTACCTCCTCGGTCACGTTCTCGTCGCTGGCGATAACGTCCATATAGGTCAGCGGATTGCCCTCGCGGTCCACATCGATGGTGTCGTACATGGAAACCTCGGCACTCTGATGCTTGAGGCGGCGGAAGTACATCAAGATCTCGTTTTGCACGCATTTGGCGCCGTAGGTCGCAAACTTGGTACCATTCTCCATGCGGAAGGTATCCACCGCCTTGATAAGGCCGATCGAGCCGACCGACACCAGATCCTCCTGGTTGCGACAGCTTCCGTAATATTTGCGCACAATATGCGACACAAGGCGCAGATTGTGTAAGATCAGCTTTTGACGGGCGTCCTCGTCGCCCTGTGCGGCAGCCTCAAAGCAGGCTCGCTCCTCGTCGGGCGGCAGCGGCGGCGGAAAATGCGAGGGTGAGCCGACGCCAAGCGTCAAATGAAACAAGCGTGAAAGTAACGCGAACAGTGCGGCAAGCATAGCCGTATCCCCCTTGTCTTTGATGTTGCTTCATTATATGATAGCCTCCCGGCACTTTTGCCTGTCCTTTGAAAAGCATGACAAAAGGGCGGAAATTTCACCTCCGCCCTTTTCTTTATGCCAACTCCTGACGCAAAAATGCCACGATCTTTTTTTCCTCGCGCGATACCTTGACCTGCGTCAGCCCCAACTGCTCGGCAACCTCCTGCTGCGTGTGATTGCGATAATAACGAAGGAGCACAATTCGTTGCCAGAGCGGTTGCATGTGCGAGATGGCCTGTGAGAGCGCCATG
Source organism: Eubacteriales bacterium (assembly GCA_045543375.1). Classification (GTDB taxonomy): domain Bacteria; phylum Bacillota; class Clostridia; order Oscillospirales; family CAG-272; genus SIG644. The sequence continues at coordinate 24,225 of JAZQMI010000073.1, forward strand.
CGATCGTGCATACGTTCCAGCTCCTGCGCACTGTCCTCGTCGGGCAGCACTGCGTCGTAGGTCTGCATCGCCCCTCCGTCGTTTTTAGCTCCCGGCAGCGGATCGTACAGCGAGCGCACGGGTGAGATGGCGTCCAGTGCTACGGCCGCTTCCTCCATGTCCACCCCGCACCGCTCGGCAAGCTCACGTACCGTCGGCTCGCGCTGCTCCTCGGACACAATCTCACTCCGGACGCGCATAAGCTGCGCTCCCAGTTTCTTGTAGCTCCGGCTGACGCGGATCATACCGTCGTCGCGCAAATGCCGCCGTATCTCGCCAACGATTAGCGGAACGGCGTAAGTCGAAAAGGCCGTACCGCGTTCCAACGAGAAGCTGCGGATCGCTTTGATCATGCCGATCGTTCCGATCTGTATAAGATCTTCAAGTTCGGTCCCCCGACCGCAAAATCGCTGCGCCATGCTGCGCACCAGCGGCGCGTTCTCCATGACGAGTGCCTCCATCGCCGCATCGTCCCCTTGCTGCGCCTGCGCAATGAGCGCACGGTTGCGCTCGCCTCGCACCTGATCGTAGGGCGCCGCGCCCGTTACTCTTGGCGTGTCCTCCATGGTCAAGGTGCCTTGCACCGTGTCCGCTTCGGATTGAATATCCACACTGCTCCCCCCTTCCGACAGCTTAGCCGTCAGCATTATGTAAGAGAGGGTCGTACTTCCAGCCGTTTAACCAGCGTTACGCTTGTTCCCTTGCCTACGCTCGATACGACACGGATGCCGTCGCAAAAGCTTTCCATGACCGTAAATCCCATGCCGCTGCGCTCGCCCTCACGGTCGGTCGTGTACAGCGGCTCACGCGCCTGCCGCACGTCCTCAATGCCGCATCCACGGTCACGCACCTCGACGCTGATGTACCGCTCATTGTAAATACGCACGCGTATCTGAACTTTACCGACCGTGCCGCGATAGGCGTGCACGATGCAGTTGGTGACCGCCTCGGACAACGCGCATTTGACGTCTGCCAGCTCGACGGCGCTCGGGTCGGCCTGCGCGCAAAACGCCGCGACCGCCGCACGTGCCATGCTCTCGTTCATCGAAAGCGAGGGCAGCTCCAGCCGCATCTCGTTGTACAGCGTCCATTCCCTCTTGATCTGCTGCCCCATTGAATATCTTGCCATGATGTTTACTTCCTTTCCTTTGTATTTAACTCGATCCTTATCATACGCTCCATGCCCGCAAGCCGCACCATGCGCAAAACGCTGGGCGAGGGGTGATACAATATCAGCTCCCCTCCACACCTTTGCATGAGCGCGTAACGCCCCATGATGAGCCCGAGCCCCGAGCTGTCCATAAAATCAACGCCCGACGCGTCAAGACATAGCACGCGCGGCTGATGCCGCCGAATATAGTCGTCAAGTACGCGGCGAAGCTCGGCCGCACGATGATGATCGATCTCACCGCCCAGCCGTGCGATCGCTGCTTCGTTTTCCATCAAAATCTCCATTTCCTCCCGATTTTTTAACATTGCCGTCCTCCTTTCCGTTGGCTTGTCCTCTGTATTGTAGCACTCGGCGAGAGTGAAATCTGTCGCATCGTGACGTGACGGAAAAATATATTTCCACGCCCCCTCCTCCCGAAATTTCCCGAATTTTCTCTTGACAAATAATACGCCGTGCGGTATAATAAAAAGGCGGCGGATCTTACCCCGTCGCCTCAGAATTGTACACGAAACTTCACACACGCAGGCGTAGTTCAATGGTAAAACAACAGCTTCCCAAGCTGTGGTCGCGGGTTCGATTCCCGTCGCCTGCTCCAAAAAGAAAGAAGGGGTGTTTAGCCCCTTCTTTCTTTTTGAATAATGTGGTGGGAATCGAACCCTATCGATAGCCGCGCTTGCGCGGCGTCCCGTCGCCTGCTCCAAAAAGAAAGAAGAGGTGTTTAGCCTCTTCTTTCTTTTTGAATAATGTGGAGGGAATCGGACGGATCGATAGCCGTACTTGTACGAGTTCGGGGTTCGATTCCCGCTAAAGGCAATATTCCGCAAGGAATATTGCGGACGGCGCCAATCATCTACGGTATTATCTGCATTGAATGCGCCGTCGGTCGCCTGCCTCGGTGAGAGCAAGAAGGATCTGCGTAGCCTTCTTTGTGAACTCGCGCTTGCGCGAGTTCGTGGCTCGATTCCCGTCGTACTTCCAAAAGAAAAGACAGAGCCAAGCTCTGTCTTTTCTCTAATATTGAGATCGATATTATCCCTTTGCAAACGCCTGTGGGTAAAGTCCCATGTTGATGAACTCGTCGTTTCGGACCACGCCGCCGCCAAAGCCGGCCGTACGCATATATTTTTGCTTGGGATCGACCGCCGCCGAGATATGACCGATCCCCTTGCCCAGATTTTCAAGAATCTGTCCGTCGGGAGAAACGATCATCGAATTGCCGCCGTGCTCGGTATCGTTCATGGAATAGGACGATCTTGCGACAAAGGCATTGCAGCGGAACGCGAGCAGCTTGGCCTGAGCGCAAATGATATCCGTTCTCTCGCCGCGCTGATATCCGGGAACCAGGATAACGTCAACGTTTTGCTGTGCCAGATACTCAATTTGCTCGTTAAAATACACGTCATAGCACGTCATAAAGCCAAAGCGTATACCGTCGAGCTCGCATACGCACGCGCCGTCACCATGCTCAACGTCAAGAGCGATCTCGGAGGGCGGCAAATGGATCTTATCGTAAATGAAGGCGACGTTGCCACACTTGTCGAATAAGTAGGTACTGTTTTTGAGCTTGCCGTCGCGCGTTTCCAACACGTTGATCGCGACGTACGCGCTCCGCTCCTTAGCGACCTCGGCTGCCTCTTGCAGCATTTTGGGGGCGCGGGACAGTGCTTGCAGCTCGCGCTGCGCGTCGGACAAGCCGCCCGCGTTGGAATATTCGGGCAGGACGATCAGCGTGCCACTTTCAACCAAGCGCAGCTCGTTTATCAAAAACTCCGCAATCGCCCGATCCGGCTCGTCGCCGGCAAAGTATGGGGGTTGTACTATGGTTAGATTAAGCATTTTTGCTCCTTTCAGATCCATATAAACATTGTTCACGGTTCAATCAGCGACGATCAGAAGATCGCCAAGCAGCTTGAAGTCCTCAATACCGCGCAGCGTCACGGTATTGTCGCCGCTTTGCAACGCGCTCGAAAGATCGCAGGCAAACGGAACGGGGGTACGGTAAATCTTGGGCAGCTCGAAGCGGCAAAGCTCCTGTCCGTTGACCAGCACGGAAAAGCAGCCGCTGCATTTGGGAATGAGCAGATATTGGCGTTGGCCGTTCTTTTGAACGACCGCTTCGCTTGCCGAATACCGCTGCACCACCTTCATGGAGCGGGCGGTATCGACCTCGCATGCCAGCGCCTCAAGCCGTGCGTCAACGTCCAACGAAAGTGCGCGGAAACGCTCCCACGCCTCGATCTGCTCTGTGTTGAAGCAAGCGATCTCGCCGTCGCAATCGCTCACGCGCATACGGTCGCAGCGGTAATGGCGGACAAGAGATCCGCAGCCGCGCGCCTCGCAGCCCAAAAGCTGAAGTCCGTCCACACATTCGGCCGCAAGAGCGGCACGCGGGTCGGCACCTCGTGCTTCGAGCACGCAGTCGCGCAGCTTGATTCCCTTGGCATGACGCACGTACAAAACAGCCGACGGATAGTCGCCGAGATTGGTCACGTGCTCGGGATACATGTGCCAGAAATCGTACATCTCGCCGTGATTCTCGGTACGGACGGCGTCGGAGGCGCTTCCCTCTCCGGGCGCGATGATATGGACGTTTTGCAGCGTAATATCCTCGATAGCCTCCCCGGGCAGCGCCGAAATGAAATTGCCCGCGTAAATGGTCAAGTCGTCAAAATGCGCGGTGGGACGCATGGTGGCGGTGATATTGGATAGCTTGATGCGACGCATCTTTCCCGCGACGGGGCGGGTGCGCCGCTCGTACGCGCTCATATTGTAACGGTTGAGCGTGAAAAAGATGGGGCGCAGCACGTCGGTCATGGTGATATTGGTAAAATTAAAATCCTCAAAGACGGCGTTCTGGGTCAGCTGCACCTTAAAGCCGTCGCCGCACTCGTACATGCAGCAGCCCTGAACGTTGATGCGACGCATGTCGCCCGCCGATTCTGGGCCGATACGAACGGCCGCCCAGTTTTTGGAGCGCAGCGTGCAGCCCGTGATGGTAAAGTCCTCGCAGGGCTCGCTCGGATTGAGCGTTTTCAGGCCGATGGCGTCGTCGCCCGCGTCAATGTTACAGTCGGATATGGTAATACGCTTGCCGCCGTCAAAATCCAGACCGTCGCCGTTGATGCTATCGGCCGTGCGAATGGTCACGCCGTGAATGAGCAGATCGGTACAGTTAAGTCCGTAAAAGGTGAAACAGCCGGAGTTTTTGAGCGTTACGTCACACACGCGGTTGTTTTGGCATTCGGAGAACACAACGAGAAAAGGACGTCCCTTTTCGGCGGTGTAACCGTGCCCGTGACTGCGGCGGCCGTCGACGGTGCCGTGACCGATCAGGCCGCAATCGCATTTGCGGTCGGCAACGATGAGCGCCTTGCATTCATTGATGGCATAGTTCCCCGCGAGATCCTTTTGTACCGTGTACCAAGGGCAGCCGCGCGTCGTGCCGGTGTAATCCGAGAGGTGCTCACTGCCGAGAATGGTGCTGCCGGGATGCAGATTCAGATAAACGTGGTCGAGCAGACGGATCGTACCGCTGACGTAACTGCCCGCGGGGACGTCAACGTAGCCGCCGCCCGCAGCGGCGCACTCCTCGATGGCGCGGTTGATGGCGTCGGTGGACGGGCGAATACCCGTAGGATCGGCGCCGTAGTTGCAAATGTTATAGTTCATATCAAGCCCTCCTCTTGACAAAAGCTGCGCGGAATTGACGTTTTTCGTTTGGGCGGAGCGTGTGACCTGTCTGTGATCTTACTCCTGTGCAAATGATATCATAATGAGGGAGAAAAGTCAAGCGGGGGGAGGAAATTATAGGGAAAAATTTGCGTGCTCAATTTAACCGAGCACGAGCTACGCTCGCCGTGCTCATAACCCTGCGGCCATAAGGTTCAAGACACACCACGAGCAAAAAAGAACAGACACCCAATCGGGTGTCTGTTCTTTTTTTGGTTGCGGGGATGGGATTTGAACCACATGACCTCCGGGTTATGAGCCCGACGAGCTACCAAGCTGCTCTACCCCGCGATATGAAATTGTTGCGCTGTGCGCGACACGGCTCACGGTATGGTGCCGGAAGCCGGGGTCGAACCGGTACGAGAAAAATCTCACGGGATTTTAAGTCCCGGGCGTCTGCCAATTCCGCCATTCCGGCATAACTCACACCCGTGTTTTCTCCCGATGCGGTACACTTTTTTCAAGTGCGCTCATCGGTTCGCTCGTATATTATACCCTAAGTGAATACGTTTGTCAACCCTTTTTTGAAAAAAGAAAAAATATTTTTTCGACGCTGTACGACAAAAGCCCCGACACACCAGATGCCGTGGGCTTTTGTCATTATTTTTCCGTTTTGTTTTCGGCTTTATCGGCCGGCAACGAGGATTGCTCGGCAAGACCTACGACGCCGTCAACGGGCAGCGAGAAGGCAATGCCCTGGCCGGGCGTTTTCAGGCCGACGGCACGGTAAAGAGCGTGCAGAATATCGTCCTTGATCTCAGCAGGAACCAGGATCAGCACCACTTCCTTATCGGGCTGAATGGTGATCTGGAAGAACTTTTCCGCCTCCTGACTGGCCGTTCCTCTGGCGTGGACGACGGTACCGCCGCGCGCGCCCAATTCCTTGGCGGCATCCATGACGGCATCACTGTAGCCTGCGTTAACGATGCAGACGATACACTCATGCTGAAATTTCATATCACTGATCCTCCTTCCGAGCCATTCTGTTATCGCTCAAAAATTGATAAATAGCCACGCCGACGACGCTCGTCATGGGAATGGTATACGCAATTCCCTTGCCGCCGCGCACGGTGCGGAATTTTTCGTCCAGCAGCGCAAGCGTCTGCTTGGCGCGATCCTCACGGACGGTGCTGAAAATGACCGTTTTATCCGAGTCGGACAGACCGAGCAGATTGAGCATTTCTCGGTTTGCCGTGCCCTGTCCCACCATGGCCAACTGAAAATTGACGTTCATGGACTGCAAAAGATCCATGTAAAATTCCGCCTTGTTGCGTCCGACGATGGTGACAAGCAGCTTGAGCTTTTGCGGTGCTTCGCTTGTCTGGCGTTTTCCGCGCAATCTTGTGCTCTTGGACGGAACGGATTTTGGTGTCATTTGTTGTTCCATAAAAACCTCCTATTCCCTGTTCAAGCTCACATGAAACGGATGATCTGCTCATCCTCGGCGTCCAGAATACGGCGCATGGCGATGCGCTCGCGCACCTTACGAGCCACGACGGCACGGAAGCCAAGCAACTGAATGGTGATCAGCGGCGTCATGGCGACCATGGCAACGATACCAAAGGCCGAACTGAGCACACCGTCAACGCCTTGCAGCGCGGTGCACGCGCCGATAGCAAAAGGCAGGATAAAGCTGGAGGTCAAAGGTCCCGATGCAACACCACCCGAGTCAAAAGCGATGGCGGTATAAATGCGAGGGACGAAAAAGGACAGACCAAGCGATATAAAATAGCCGGGAATCAGATAATACAAAATGCTGAAATCCAGCAGGATACGCAACAGTGAAAGCGCGATCGAAATACCGACGCCGAGCGAGAGTGCGGTCATCATGGACTGTTTGCTGACCGTTCCGTCCGTGATAGCTTCGACCTGCTTATTGAGCACGTGGACGGCCGGCTCGGCAAGCACGACAACCAGACCCAAAAGAAAGGCAAAGCCCACCAGCAGCACAGGCGGCAGTTCGGCGATCATGGTTCCCAAGCGGTAACCGACGGGCATGAAACCGATCGTAACAGCGGACAGAAAAATCACAAGGCCGACGAAAGTATACAGAATGCCGACGATGATCTGCTTGAGCCTTTTGGCAGGAAGATGCAAAAAGATCAATTGCAGAATGAAGAAAAACAGAACGATCAGTCCAAGTGCCAGCGCGACCTCCTCTACAAGGGAAAAGACGGTGGGCAGCAGCTCTGCGCCCAAGTGCGCATCGACCGAATAGTCGGGCAACGTATAGCTCATATCGCCCGTAACGGTCACCCCAAGTGCCATAACGGCAAGGATGGGGCCGATCGAGCACATGGCAACCAGACCAAAGCTGTTCTCGCTGACGTTTTTACCACCGATCGAGGCAGCAATACCAACACCGAGCGCCATGATAAAGGGCACGGTAATGGGTCCCGTCGTTACGCCGCCCGAGTCAAAGGCAAGCGGCAAAAAGCTCTCGTTGCCGCCGACCACGACGAGCGAGCACAGCGCAAAAAGCAGCATGTAAAAGAACATGAGCAACGAGGACAAATTGACGTTGAATACCATTTTGAGCACGGAAAGCAACAAAAACAGTCCAACGCCGACACCCACGCATACGATAAGCAGCGTGCCGTTGATGACCTCGGAAACCTGCGAGGCAAGCACGGAAAGATCGGGCTCTGCCACCGTGATCAGAAGTCCCATGACGAAGCAAACGGACAGCAGCAAAAACAGGTTGCGTGATTTGGCAAGACCTGAGCCGATGTGCTCACCAATGGGTGTCATGGCAAGATCGGCTCCCAGATTAAACAGTCCGATGCCCAACACCAACAGCGCCGAGCAGATCAAAAACACCGTAAGCTCATGGTTGGTGAGTGCGATCAGCGGCGTCATATGTAAAATGACGACGATCAGCGTCACGGGCAGGACGGATATGAGAGCTTCCTTGCATTTAGATAATAACACCTTCAGCATATATTCAACTCCTCCTTCCGTCCTGCCCGTGCAGGTTATGATTATTTATTTTCGAACTCGTCAAGCACGCTGAACTGCCAATGAGGCGCAACGTCGAGGACCTCGTAACCCGTCGTGGCGGGCTTCACGTAACGAACGCCGTTGAGGATGACGCGCAGTACGTACTCGTTATGATACGAGGGGCAGGTTTCGTGACCGGGCTGGAAATAGAAGATCTTACCGGCAGCGCGCTTAAACACGACGCCGCTTCTCATGATAAAGCCATCCTCGAACCAGCTGGTGAAGATGGTTTCATCGGGCTCGGCAATATAGAAGGGCTCAGCGTACAGCTCCTCCGACTCAATGCAGAAATGGTCGGGGATGCCCGCAGCGATGGGGTGAGTAGGATTGAGGTTCCAGACGACCTCCTTCTGCTCGCGTCCCCACGAGAGATGACCCGTCGTACCAATGACCGAGCGGAACACCTTGGAGTGGTGACCCGAATGGAGAACGATCAGACCCATCTGTCCAAGATATACTCTCTTGCGGATGCGTTCGACCAGTGCGTCGTTGACCTCGCCGTGCGCCATGTGTCCCCACCAGATCAGCACGTCGGTATTATTGAGCACCTCATCGGGAAGACCCTGATCGGGATCGTCCAGTGCGGCAAGCGTGACCTCGATATCGTCCTGCTTACCAAGATATTCACCGATGACGGCGTGCAGACCGTTCGGATAAATTTTCTTGGCCTCTTCCTGCGTTTTTTCGTGACGGAATTCGTTCCAAATGGTTACTCTAAGCTTGCTCATAATGCGTTCCTCCTCAATATACAAATGTGGCGCGATATGCGCTCACATATAGCAATTATATTATACAAGCCATCCTTGCGTTTGTCAAGAGTTGTCAACGATTTAATAACTTTTTTCATGCGCTTATCCAATATGCCCGTTATTGAAAAAAAGTACCATAAATAAGCGAAATGATTATAAAAAAGGTATTTACAAAAGGTGATGCGTGTGGTATAATGGAGAAAATGGGTGAGTGTGGGCTCTTTTCGCCGCGTTCATCTCAATTATATCAAAAAGTAAGGAGAAAACCGTCATGAAAATGACCTTTCGTCACTACGGTCCCGGCGACCCCGTGACGCTGGAGCAGATCTCGCAGATCCCCGTGATCCGTTCTATCGTTTCGGCCGTTTACGACGTCCCTGCGGGCGGCGTCTGGAGCCACGAGAGTATCAACGCAGTCAAGGATGCTGCGGCCGCACACAACCTCGCCTTTGAGGTCGTCGAAAGCGTTCCCGTCCCCGAGGAGATCAAGCTGGGCGCACCCGCTGCCGCCACGCTGATCGACAACTACTGTGAAAACATTCGACGCCTTGGTAAAGCAGGCGTTAAGTGCATCTGCTATAACTTTATGCCCGTCTTCGACTGGCTCAGAAGCGAGATGGAGCTCAAGGCTTCCGATGGCTCCAATTCCCTTGCCTACGACGAGCAGACGGTGCTCGCCATGAACCCCTTGACGGGTGAGCTTTCGCTGCCCGGTTGGGACGAGAGCTACACCAAGGACCAGCTCCGCGGTCTGCTTGCTCGCTACGAAAGCGTTGGCGAGGAGCAGCTCTGGAAAAATCTTCAGACCTTCCTTGAAGCCGTCATTCCCGTAGCACACGAGGCCGGCATCAACATGGCCATTCACCCCGACGATCCGCCTTGGGGCATCTTCGGTCTTCCTCGCATCATCACCTGCGAGAAGAATCTGGACCGTTTCCTCAAGCTCGTTGACATGCCCGAGAACGGTCTGACCTTCTGCACGGGCTCGCTGGGTGCCGATCCCGCCAACGATCTGGTCAAGATGGCAGAAAAATACGCCGACCGCATTCACTTTGCTCACGTGCGCAACATTCTGCACACGGGTGAGCGCAAGTTCCACGAGGTCGCACATCCCACCGATTGCGGCTCGCTCGACATCTACGGCATCGTCAAGGCGCTGCATAAGGGTGGCTTCGACGGTTACATGCGTCCCGACCACGGCCGCATGATCTGGGGTGAGAAGGGTCGCTACGGCTACGGTCTCTACGACCGCGCACTGGGTGCGATGTATCTGTCCGGTCTGTGGGAAGCCATTGACAAGGACTGCAAATAATTGAAAGGAAGCATCATCATGAACAAGGTTTGTGTAGTAACGGGTGCGGGCGGCGTTCTCTGCTCCGCATTTGCAAAGGATATGGCCAAGGCCGGCTATGCCGTTGCTCTGCTTGATATCAACGAGCAGGCTGCGCAGGCATACGCCGATGAGATCGTTGCCGAGGGCGGCATTGCCAAGGCGTACAAGACCAACGTACTTGACCGCGAGGTCATCGAGGGCGTACACGAGCGGATCCTCAAGGATCTGGGCAAGTGCACGGTACTCATCAACGGTGCGGGCGGTAACAACCCTCGTGCGACCACCACGCACGAGTACTATGAGGAGGGTGACATTGACCGCGATGACATCACCACCTTCTTCAATCTGGACAAGGCCGGTTTTGACTTTGTCTTCGACCTGAACATCAAGGGCGTTCTTCTTCCCACGCAGGTGTTCGCACAGGATATGATCGGTGAGAAGAATTGCTGCATCATCAACATCTCGTCGATGAACGCATATACGCCTCTGACTAAGATTCCCGCTTACAGTGCCGCCAAGGCCGGTATTTCCAACTTCACGCAGTGGCTGGCCGTTCACTTTGCCAAGCAGGGCATCCGCGTCAACGGCATCGCTCCCGGCTTCTTTGCCACCAACCAGAATAGAGCCCTGCTCTTCAACGAGGACGGCACTCCCACCGCACGCACGGGTAAAATTCTGGCCGCCACGCCCATGGGACGATTCGGTGAGGCCGACGAGCTGCTCGGCGCACTGCGTTTCCTGACCAATCCCAAGGAATCCGCATTCGTCACGGGTATCGTCATTCCCGTTGACGGCGGTTTCTCCGCCTACTCGGGTGTTTGATTTTTCATCGTTGCTAAAAGGAGATACGTATCATGAACAATAAATTCCAACTTTGTGCATTTGCCGACGAGGCTGACGGCAAGCTCGTCGGTCAGATCGACGCCATGGTTGCCAACGCCATTCCCTATCTTGAGGTGCGCGGCGTTGACGGCAAGAACGTCGGTGATCTGAACGCCCAGGAAGCCACCGCGCTGCGCGATGCGCTTGCCGCCAAGGGTCTGTCCGTCTGGTCGCTCGGCTCGCCTTCGGGTAAGACCGATATCAAGGCCGACTTCACGCCCGAGATCGAGCGCTTCAAGAGATTGCTTCAGACCGCCGACATCACGGGTGCCAAGTGCATTCGTCTGTTCAGCTTTTTCGGCACCGAGGGCAAGGACGAGTATTTCGACGAGATCTGCGCCCGTCTGCAGCAGTTCATTGACCTTGCCAAGGGTCACGACGTGGTGCTTTGCCACGAAAACGAAAAGGGCATCTACGGCGACACCGCTGAGCGCTGCGTGCGCATTCTCAAGGCACTGCCCGACATCAAGGCCGTTTACGACCCCGCCAACTTCCTGCAATGCGGTGAGGACACCATCGCGGCATGGGAAGCCATCGAGCCGTATCTTTACTACATGCACATCAAAGACTGCGCCAAGGACGGTATGGTCGTTCCTCCCGGACAAGGTGTGGGACGTCTGCCCGAGCTGCTTGCCCCCTACGCCAAGCTGGGCGGCGGCGTGCTGACGCTTGAGCCCCACCTGACCGAGTTCGTCGGTCTGAAGGCTCTTGAAAACGAAGATGCCAAGAGCTTGGTCGGTGGTCATCACTTCGCCAACGGCCGCGAGGCATTTGACTTTGCAACCAACTCGCTCAAGAGCATCCTCGCCACCATCGAATAAGGAGGCGTCTTTTGTATGCTGATCGGAGCACAACTGTTCACGCTGCGCGATTATTGCAAAACGCTCGAGGGACTTGACGAAACGCTCAAAAAGGTCGCTGACATGGGCATGACCACGGTTCAGCTTTCGGGCGTGTGCGCCTACGAGGCGGACTGGATGGCAGAGCGGTTGAAGGCCTACGGTCTGACCGCCCCCATCACGCATTTCGCATACGACCGCATCAAGAACGACCCGGAGGGCACGCTGAAGTTCCACCAGACGCTGGGAACTCCCTATATCGGCATCGGCATCATGCCGCTGGATATTATTCAAAACATCACGTTGGAAAATCTGAACGAGTTTCTCAGCACGATCCGTCCCGCCGTCGAATGCTTTGCCGCCGCAGGCAGCAAGTTCATGTATCACAACCACTGGCATGAGCTCTCAAAGCTTGGTGACAAGTATATCCTTGACATCATCTGCGAGGCCTTCCCTGCCGACCGCCTGGGCGTCACGGCTGACGTCTACTGGATGCAACACGCAGGCGAGGATCCCGTCGCTTGGCTGCACAAGCTCAAGGGGCGCACCGACTGCGTCCACTTCAAGGACATGGCCCTGAACGACAAGGGCGAGCACATCATGGTCCCCAACGGTGACGGTACCGAAATGGACTACCCCGCCATTCTCAAGGCGTGCGTCGATACGGGTGTCAGGTACGGCTTTATCGAGCAAGACGACTGCAACGGCCAAGACCCGTTCGAATGCATGAAACGCTCCTACGCATATTTCCGCGCGCAAGGCTTTTGCTGAAAGCCATCAAATATTTTCTACTTAATGAAAGGAAAAAACGTCATGGAAAAAGTAAGACTTGGTATCATCGGTGTCGGTAACATGGGTACCGCACACCTGAACAACATTATGGCTCGCAAGTGCCCCGAGATCGAGGTCACGGCCGTTGCCGATATCGACACCGCCCGTCTGGATAACGCACGCGCCATCGTCGATAAGGCTCGTGAGGAGCATCCCGAGATTCCCGAGATTGCAACCTTCACCGACGCCATGGAGCTCATCTCCTCGGGTCAGGTCGACGCCATTCTCGTTGCCGTTCCCCACTACGATCACCCCCGCTACTGCATCGCAGGTCTGCAAGCAGGTCTTCACGTCATGAGCGAGAAGCCCGCAGGCGTTTACGCCGAGCAGGTTCGCGAGCTGATCGCCGAGGCTGACAAACACCCCGACCTCTACTACGGTCTGATGTTCAACCAGCGCACCAATCCCTTGTACGCCAAAATGCGCGAGCTGGTGCAGAGCGGCGAGCTCGGCCAGATCCGCCGTACGAGCTGGATCATCACCAACTGGTACCGTCCGCAGGCTTACTACGACTCGGGCGCATGGCGCGCAACCTGGTCTGGCGAGGGCGGCGGCGTGCTGCTCAACCAGTGCCCCCACAACCTCGACCTGTGGCAGTGGATCACGGGTATGCCCTGCAAGGTTTCCGCAAACCTTCACTTTGGCAAGTGGCACGACATTGAGGTTGAGGACGACGCAACCGTCTACGTAGAGTATCCCAACGGCGCAACGGGTACCTTCATCACCACCACGGGTGATGCCCCCGGTACCAACCGCTTTGAGATCGTTCTTGACGGCGGTACGCTCATCTGCGACGGCAATACGCTGGTGCTCAAAAAGCTCAGCATGCCCGAGCCTGAGTTTTCCAAGCTCAACACCAACGCCTTTGGCTCTCCCAAGGTGGAAACCATCACGGTCGACTGCACGGGCAGCGGATACGAGAACCTCCAGCACGTCGGCATTCTCAACAAGTTTGCGGCGGCTATCTTGCGCGGCGAGGAGCTGCTGGCAGACGGTCGCGAGGGTGTCAAGGGTCTGACGCTTTCCAACGCCATGCACCTGTCCGCTTGGACGGGCAAGCCCGTCGAGCTGCCCATGGACGACGCGCTCTTTAAGGCCGAGCTGATGAAGAGAGTCGCGACCTCGCGCCGCAAGACCAACGTCAATTCGGTTCTGGCAGACACCTCGACCTCTTACAATTTCTGATCTCACATATTGAAAAAGGAAGCCTTGCGGCTTCCTTTTTTTGTTTTCAATTTAGAAAAGGGGCTGTCGCGTAATGCGACAGCCCCTTGATTGTTAGTCAGATATCAACCAAAGATGTTGAAGTCATCGTCGGGAAGGACGATCGTGCCGCCCCCGGGCTGACCACTGGTGGTAATGATATCCTTTGCATCAAAAGCCACAACGGCAAGAGATGCGCGCTCATATGTTGCTTTTTTCATTTCTCATTACCCCCTTTGATTAGTTAGCCTGCGCTGCAACGTAAGCAGCAGCAGATGCACCGTAGTTGTACAGTGCGGCGATCAGATCACCGGTTACCAACGTGTTGGCGTTGTAGCGTCTTGCCACGTAATGGTTGACCGAGTAGGTCACGGAGCTACCCTCGATAGCCTCGAAGGACGCCGTGTACGTCTTAGCGAAGTTACCGGCCATAACGGGAACGTCAACATGGAAGTAGCCATTACCGTCGTTGACAAGTTCAACGGCCTTACCCTCTACATTCACGACGGGAGCCGTGCCATCATAGGAGTAGATGGTGTAGCGAATAGCAACCGTGTTATCAAGCACCAGCGTAACGCCTGCCCACTTATAATTGTCACCACTCTTGTTAGCCGCGTCAGACAGAACCTTCGTGTAATCACCGGTAGGCATCTCGAACGTGGAAACGTTCATACCAACAACACCGTCGGTAGCAAGCTCGCCGTCGTCGAAGACGTAAGCCTGAGCGGCAGCACCGTAAGCGAGAACGTCGGACAGCAGAGCGACGAGCTCGGCATCATCCGAATGCTGCGAGATCATTCTCTGGCAGTAATCCTTAACGCTGTAAGTGAACGTCTTGGAGGTGTACTTGGTGTTATCCATGCAACTACCCGAGAAGGTGATCACCAGATCGTCGGCCATCTGCTGAGGCAGAATGTCAACGCAGCTATAAGTGCCATCCTTGTTGTCAATCACGTTAGCAGCCGTACCGTCAGCCCACTTGATCGAAATTTCCATATCGTCGTTGGCAGAAACGGGCAGAGCCAGCGTGAAGTTCAGGTTGAAGTTGTTGGTCAGCGTCAAAGATGCGCTCTTTACGCTGGGCATGGTGTCAACGTCCTTGCCGGACAGCGTCCAAACCATGTCAACGGATTGCTCGGCACCCAAAGCAATACGCGCGCCGTAACCGTCCGCTCTTTTCCAGTCTTCCTCAGTCTCACCAAGAACAGGTTCTTCCACGCCCTCGATATTAGCGATACCATCACCGTAGTATTTGCCGTACAGACGGTAGTCGTAGTCGGTGAACATCAGATAGACATACTTGGCAGTGTTGTCGGCAGGGATCTTATCAGAAATGGTCATTTCGGTAGCGCTGGGATGGTCGCCGACCTTATAAAACAAGTTGCCATTTGCATCCGTATCGGTCAGGTAATCTCTGACAAGCGTCCAATTCTCGTCGGTAGAGGAAGGCGTGCTGTCAGCGTACATCATGTAGATACCGTAGTCACCGCCCACGCGTGCCGTCCAATCAAATGCGGTTGCGTACTCGGGAATCTCATATCTGTAGATGGCATAGCCGGCGTCGGTATATCTGGAGTAATAGTTACCGTCACCGGGGAAGATCATGGTCTCGGGATCAAAAGCACCGTCCTTAATAGTGTTGGTCAGCGCACCGCCGCCAACCCAAACGGGCTCAACGCCATCGATCACGTAGTAGGGAGCATACGTGTCATCCTCGTTGTCCCATACACCGTCTTCACCCGCAGCAATAGAGTACTTCGAGCCGCTCAATCTGACCTTAGTCAGCGTGAAGCTTTCCTTCTCAGTGTGAGCGTATTCATCGTAAGCGACGTTGGTCGTGTTGTGAAGCTCGCTCTCGGTGGGAGCGTAGCCAACCAGCGTGATGGGATAATTCTGACCAATCACGAGCTTGGGGCCCCAGCCTTTACTATTATCCACGCAGCCTTCCTCTTTCACGATATTCGCACGCCACCAGGAGTAGTCAACGATCAGAATGTGAAGGTAGCCGCCATTATTGTAGATCTCCTTGGTCGTTTCAGCCTTGACAGTCAATTGACCGTAATACCTGGAGCCATTGTTGTCATCGACGTAGTTCCAGAGCATATTGTCCGCATAGACAGAAAAGTTGTTTTGGGGATCGGGCGTTGTTTTTTTGGTCTTAGCCGTATAAGTGTAGTATATACCGATATCCTGAGTGAGGGTTGCCGTAAAGTGCCACGCATCAAGACCTGCGGGCAGTTCGTAGCGCAACACGTATTGGCCGTTATCAGCATACCAACCGGTGTCATGGCTTCCCTTCAGAATGAGGTTGTTGGGATCGGTTGCATCCACAGTGTTCGTAGCAAAAGTGTGATGGAATTGTCCTTGACGGTAATCACCCCAAGGCAAAGCATCGTTGATATCCTGAGCATCCGTCGAGAATTTGTAAGAGGTCGGGTTACCATCACCATCCGTTTCCTTGACAACGATGGGACCCGTAACAACATCCTGACTCAACACCTTGGTATACTCCATGCCATCAGCCGAGCGAACGTTCAGCGTAACGTCGTAGTCGATCCTACCGCCATAGCCACTACCGGGGTAAGCATCGCCAAAACGAATATACAGATTGCTCTTGGAAGTAGCACTCTCGGCAGCCTTCTTCACGGCAGCCGTCAGATTAAAGGTTCTCTTATATGAGCTAAAGCCTGTAAAGTGGCCGGCACTGGCAGCCACGCCGCTATCATTATTATAACGGAATGCCTCTACGTAGTTGGTTCCATCCAAAGAAACCTCAAGCAAAAGCTGCTGGCTTGTGGTCGCCGTAAACAAGATTTCGCTCGACAGATCAACGTTAGCCAAGGGGTAACGAATCGTAGCCTTGGCATTCGCATCAACATAGTAGCCAATAGGATTTGTTTTTTCCTTATCCGCATACGAAGTACTTGCACCGCCTATATAATAAAGAGATTGATCCTGGCCGTGAGGCGTCCAGTCAAGCGTAATGTAGTCACCGCTGATCTTCTGCTCGCCGTAGCCTGCGTACAGAACGACGGGCTTTTTGCCGATAGCACCGCCCCAACCCTGACCGGGTCTGGAACTTCTCAGACGGATATAGAGCATGCTCGAGGGGGTAGCGGCAACCTTTGCAAGATAATCCTTGGTGATATCAAAGGTTTCGTATGTTCTAGTGGTCACGTTACCGGGAACCTCGTTGTAGATCTCTTTCCAAGTTTCGTTATCGACCGAAAAGTCAATAACCAAGTTTTGGCCAATCTCTGCCGTCCAGGTCAGCTTCTCGGGCAGCTGAGAATTGGTCATGGCATAGGCGAACTGAATAATTTTTGTGCCCGAGGTATCAGCGCCCTCATCCATGTACCAGCAATCCTTATCGGGATTATCTACACCACTGGCATCTACGGCGTAGTTGTACGGAGCACTGTCCACGTTAGGCGTGAAGACAACTGTTTCATACTTATACTGCGTGCCGTCCGTAGCGTACTTAAGCGTCACAACGGTATCGATGTTGTTGGCAATGAAGGTACCCCAACCGGTAGCAGACTCACCCGACGTCATTTCCGAGAAATAAACGTTGTCCACCCACATGTGCATCGTGGTAGGAGCTGTGCCGTAGCGGATCAGATAGTTTTCCCAAGCCACAGCAACGTTGCCGTTTTCGGTCAGGTCAAAGGTGTTGTCGTGGGTGTTTACACGAGCCGTGGCCTTGTATCCATCCACCCAGTTGGTTCCATCAAAGGAAATCTTGAACCAAACATCGTTGTAGATGTTACCCGAAATGGTAATGGTTTCGGGCATAAGCGAGGACGACAACGGGAATTCGTAACGAATGCCTGCATTGCCGTTTGCAATCTCGCCGTAACGACCGTTCGTTCTGTCCGGTCTGGTTTCCGTTTTTCCGGGCCATGCGGAATTCAAGTAGGCCAACTCGCTCTCTGCGAGCGTTCTGAAACGATATTCAACGACATCGTATTCAGAGGTTGCCGTCGTTGCTTCCTCTGCAGCGGTCGGGAAGACCATTGCGGGGATCACCATGAGGATGGCGAGCAAAACGGCTAAAAGTTTTGTTGCTTTCATTGTGTGTTTCCCTCCTGAAAATATTAGTACGGCATGTGCCGTCCGTACGCCGACAGGGTATAGCACGCCCATTGCCAACATTACATTGTATTGCACCATAAAAATGGTGCGTTGTGAATGTTATTATGTTGCTTTTGTCGCGGGTGTGCGGTCCTTGATCGTGATACGACCCATGCTGAGCGTACATTGACAAGATATCGTGTGTACTTGTCAATATTACACTATATTTTACCATAGTAAAAAATCACATGTCAACATTGCCGCTTGGACTTTCCTGCGGTTTTTGCGATTTCACGTGGACTTTTCTGCGATTTCCATCAAATTCACTAAAAGGTTTCACAATGCGTCATTTTGCCAAAAAGCAACCGCCACACGTAAAAAAGGACTGCCGCCGTAGCGACAGTCCTTTTGTTTGTTATTTTGATATCATCAACCAAAAATGTTGAAGTCATCGTCCGGAAGGACGATCGTGCCGCCCCCGGGCTGACCACTGGTGGTAATGATATCCTTTGCTTCAAATGCCACAACGGCAAGAGATGCGCGCTCATAAGTTGCTTTTTTCATATCTCATTACCCCCTTTCATTATTTCGCTGCGTAAGCTGCAGCGGATGCACCGTAGTTATAAAGTGCTGCGATCAGTGCGGAAGTCAGCTTCTGCGAAGGATCGTACTTTCTTGCTACGTAGTGGTTGACCGAGTAGGTCAGTGTGCTACCCTCAATGGCATCGAAGGATGCAACGTAGTTCGTAGCAAAGCTGCCAGCCATGACGGGAACGTCAACGTGGTAGAAACCATTGCCGTCATTAACAAGCGTAACAGCGTTGCCGTTTACCTTGACAGCAGGCTCATCACCATTAGCGGAGTAAATGCTGTAACGGATAGCTACCGTATTGTCAAGCACCAGCGTGACGCCTGCCCACTTGTAAGCAGCATCGGAAGCGTTAGCGCCCTCGGACAGAATGTTTGCGTAATCAGCAGCATTCAACGCATTGAACGTAGAGGTCTTCAGACCTACCACACCTGCGGTAGGAAGCTCGCTGGTTGCATCCTGAACGTAGTTCTGAGCAGCCTCACCGTAGGCAAGAGCATCGGACAGCAGCGTGACGAGCTTGCTATCGTGAGGCGTCTTCAGGATCATTCTCTCGCAGTAATCCTTGATGCTGTAAGAGAAGGTCTTAGCGGTGTACTTGGTGTTATCCATGCAGATACCGTTATAGTTGATAACCAGATCCTGAGTCATCTGCTGAGGCAGGATATCCTTAACGATATAAGTGGTGTCGTTCAGCTTGCTCCAAGAAACAGGCGTACCGTCAGCCCAGGTAATGGTGACGTTTTCAGCCGTCTTAGCCGAGATAGGCATTGCAAGCTCGAAGGTCAGATTGATGTTGTTGGTCAGCGTAGGCGTAGCCTTCTTCACGCTCTGGATTGCATCGGTCGTACCCAATGCGCACTTGTAGGTCATCTTGACGGGATACTTAGAGCCAAGGCATACGCGGCAGCCCCAACCGTCGGCAGGATCGGCATCCGTAAATCTCAGATAGACGTAACCGCCCTTGGCAAAATCCTCAGCGAGGACATCCTTAGAGATGGTGACCGTAGTGGATTCGCCATTATGACCGTGAGCACCGTCGTCCCACTCAGTAAAGATCGCAGCCTGCGTCCATGCGGTGGGAAGGGTCGTATCGGAATAAGCCATTTCGATCTTATACTCACCTGCTACGGTAGCAGACCAATCAAAGTGGGTCGTACCTGCGGGCAGTGCGTAGCGATAAACGAAGACTCTACCTTCGTCTGCAACCTCACCCGTCCAGGTGCCGTTACCCTCATAGTAAAAGCCCGTGTCAGCATCGCCCTTGACGTCAGCAGCGGCAATATTATAAGCAATGATGCTCGAGCAAGCACTATCAACACGCTTGGGACCACCGTTAACTAAGCTGTAGGCATCATCCCAGCTATTCTTCTGAACGGCAGACACGGTGAAATCATCCGAAACGGAAACCGTTTCATTGACCGTTTCAGTCGAATGGCCAAGTATGTCATCGGTAGAGATGTAAGTTCTCATGGTGACGGGGTATTTCTTACCGAGCAGGATAGCGGCACCGTAGCCACCTCCGACAGGATTGCCCGTGAGCTGACCCTGATACCAGGGATCGTCGGCAAAGAGCAAGTAAACGTAGCGACCGTTGGCGAGCTCTTGCTCACTTGCAGTTTTAGTAATAGTATAATTTGTGATGTACGTTCCCGTTCCGCTCAGGCCGAAGTCGGTGTAAGCGGCCAGCTTGGTGTAGCGGTCGCTATCAGTGATGGGATGAGGCGCGGTCATATCACCGTATGCCACGTAAAGGCCGAACTTGTTACCGATGGTTGCAGTGAACTGCCACGTGTTCGCGCCTGCAGGCAACTCGTAGCGAAGCACAAAGTAGCCGGCGTCTGCATAATAGTTGGCAAGGTTACCACCGGTACCACCCAGCAAAACAGGGGTCTCTCCCGTCGCATCGACCCAGCTGGGAGCAATGGTGCCCCAAGTCTGACCACCACGATGCTCTTCTACCCAAGGAAGGTCGGGGACGGAGGTGAAATAATAATTCGTATTATCCGCCTTGAGTGCAATGGGACCCTCAATCACGTCTTGACGAACCACGTGGCCGTATTCCATGCCTTGCGCCGCGCGAACGCTCAGAACGACGTCGGTATTGGCATTAATTCTACCGCCCCAACCGGCATTACCGGTCTCACCGGTGTAATTGCCGTTTGCATCAAGCTTGGTGGGG
>JAZQMI010000074.1:0-6153 GCA_045543375.1 Eubacteriales bacterium
TTACAGACATCGCGGATAATTCCAAGGCTCCGCCGCACGCGCGGCGGAGCCTTGCTTTGCCTATGTGTTGTGCAATTTATCCAAAAATGAAAAATATGCAAAAAATCGACGATGAATTTACAAATTTCTGTTTACAAAATGGCGGTTTTGTAGTAAAATAAATAAGAATAAGCCGATACGTCAGTTTCGGTATGCTTTTTTGAGGAGCACATCATGGAAAACAACCAAGCGCAACCCAAATACCGCCGCGTTCTTTTGAAGCTGTCCGGTGAAGCACTGGCCGCTGAGAACGGGATTTTGAACTTTGATTTCATCCGCGAAATTGCCACGGTCGTCAACAAATGCCGCGCGGCAGGCGTGCAGATCGCCGTGCTTTGCGGTGCAGGCAACATCTGGAGAGGCCGTCAGGGCGGTAAAATGAACCGCGCCCGCGCCGATCATATGGGCATGCTTGCAACCGCTATCAACGCGCTGGCATTGCAGGATACCTTCGAGCAGGAGGGAATTCCCACTACGGTCATGACCTCGGTGGCCATGAACACCTTTGCCGATTACTACACCTCACGTGATGCTGTGGCCGCCCTTGAGGCAGGCAAGGTCGTCATTCTGGGCGGTGGCTCGGGTCTTCCGTTCTTCTCGACCGATACGGCTGCCGCACTCCGCGCCGCCGAGATCGAGGCCGACGTTATTCTGATGGCCAAGAACATTGATGCCATTTACAGCGCCGATCCCAAAAAGGATCCGACGGCAACGCGCTATGATGAGCTGACTTATAAGCAGATCGTCGATCAGAATTTGCGTGCGCTGGATATGACGGCGACCATCTTCTGTCAGGACAATGACATCCGCTCCTACGCCTTCGGCCTTTCCGATCCCGAAAACATCTATCGCGTCGTGATGGGTGAGCGCATCGGAACCGAGATTCACAACTGAACATATTAATTTGACATATCAACACGCGGGACACCCCGTCACATAAGGAGGAAAGAATTATGAAGTTTGACACCAAGTCCATGGAAGCAAGAGCCGACAAGGCAATCGCTTCGTTTGAGAGTACCATCAGCACCGTCCGTGCGTCGCAGGCTAACGCAGGCGTGCTTGCCAACGTGAATTTTGAATATTACGGTTCTGCTACGCCGCTCAACAGCATGGCAGATATCCGCGTAGCCGATGCCAGGACGCTGGTCATCACGCCCTATGACGCTACTACGCTCAAGGCGATGGAAAAGGCAATTTTGATGTCGGACGTCGGCATTACGCCCATGAACGACGGCAAGGTTATTCGTCTGTCCTTCCCGCAACTGACCGAGGAGCGCCGTAAGGAGATCAAGAAGCAGGTCCAGAAGTATGCCGAGGACGCCAAGGTTGCCGTTCGTAACATTCGTCGCGACGCCAACGAGGACGCCAAGAAGCAGAAAAAGGACGGCCTGCTTACCGAGGACGATCTCAAAAATGCAGAAAAGGCCATTCAGGACGTGACCGATAAGTACACCAAGCGCATTGATGAGATCCTCGCCAAGAAGGAAAAGGAGATCATGGCCATCTGAGCGTGTCACATCGGCACTTGATTTGGATAAGACCGGGCGAAATGTGACCTTCATATTTCGCCCGATTTGCTATCTTTTATAGACTGGGAGAGTAACAATGGCGTTGTTTATCAAGAAAAAGAAGACCGAAGCGGCGACGCTTGACGAGCGGCTTCGTCATATCGCCTTTATTATGGACGGTAACGGTCGCTGGGCGCAAAAAAGGGGACTGCCTCGTGAGCACGGCCACCGCGCAGGTGCCAAGACCTTCAAGGAGCTTGCTCTTTATTGCGAAAAGTTAGGACTTGACGCCATGACCGTCTACGCCTTCTCAACCGAAAACTGGAAGCGCCCGCAACGCGAGGTCGACGCCATTATGGAGCTGCTCGAGCAGTACATCGACTCGTGCGAGCGTGAGCTGGCAGGACACGACGTGCGCTTTTGCTTTATCGGCGACAGAGAGCCGCTGCGCCCCGTGCTGCAAGAGAAAATGACCGAGCTGGAACAAA
Source organism: Eubacteriales bacterium (assembly GCA_045543375.1). Taxonomy (GTDB): domain Bacteria; phylum Bacillota; class Clostridia; order Oscillospirales; family CAG-272; genus SIG644. Next base: position 2,036 of record JAZQMI010000074.1, read on the forward strand.
AAACGCTGAACGGTCGCATGGTGCTCAATATTGCTGTCAATTACGGCGCGCGCGCCGAGATTTGCCGTGCAGCCAAGTTGCTGAGCGAGAGCGGCAAAGAGGTCACCGAGCAGACGCTGGGTGAACTCATGTATACCGCGCATTGCTCCGATCCCGATATGATCGTCCGCACGGGCGGCGATCTGCGCATTTCCAATTTCCTTTTGTGGCAATCCGCCTATGCCGAGCTGTATTTTATGGACAAGCTGTGGCCCGATCTGAAGCCTGCTGACGTGGATGCCGCCATTGAGAATTTTTATTCCAGAAAGCGCCGTTACGGCGGTCTTTGAAGGGAGAGATCAAATGCTGACGAGAATTTTGACGGCCATCGTCGCCATTGCCGTTTTTCTGCCCGTTTTGTATTTTTCACATACGCCCGTCTTCGCGGCTGTGCTTGCGCTGCTGTCGCTGATCGCCGTGCTTGAAATGCTGCGCTGCGTGGGGCTTTGGCGCCGTTTTGCGCTGACCGTACCCGTCTGCCTTACCGCCGCTGTCTTACCGCTTTTGCCTTATTGGCTCGCAAGAGCGGACATGGAGCGCGCCATGGTGCTCGCAGCTCTTGCGCTCATGATATACGCCTTTGCTGTTATGACTTTTTCCAAAGGTAAGATCAAGCTGGAAGATGCGTCGGTCGCGCTGACCGCTACGGCTTACGTCATCGCTTGTTTTACGGCGCTGTCCGTGCTGCGCTACGGCGTGGACGAGGGCAAATACGTCTATCTGATCTGCTTTATCGGCGCATGGGTGACCGATACCTTCGCCTATTTTACGGGCTTTTTGTTTGGCAAGCACAAGCTCATTCCCGACGTCAGTCCCAAAAAGACGGTCGAGGGCAGCGTGGGCGGTGTTGTGTTCTGCATCGCGTCTATGTTGCTTTACGGCTATATCATTTCGATCCTTACCAAGGGAACGCTGACCCCCAATTACTTGCTGCTTGGCGCGAGTGGCTTGGCGATCTCTGTCGTTTCGCAGATCGGAGATCTGCTCATGTCGGCGGTCAAGCGCCAGTACGGTATCAAGGATTACGGCAAGCTGTTTCCCGGGCACGGCGGCGTGCTCGACCGCTTTGATTCCGTCCTTGCCGTCGCGCTCGTACTGTTTTTGATCACACCGTTCGGAAATTTGTTTGCATAAGAGAGAAGTAATGACGATGAATGAAGATATCAAACGCAGCGGCATGATCGTGCTCGGCTCGACCGGCTCGGTCGGCACGCAAGCACTCGACGTCGCCGAGCGTACGGGCACGCCCGTCGAGGCGATCTGCGCCAATCGCGACGTGACTGCCGTGGAGGCGCAGGCGCGCAAATTCGGTGTCAAGGCGTGTGCTATGGCTGATGCAAATGCCGCGCAGCAACTGAAAATCAAATTAGCGGATACTTCGGTGCGGGTGTACGCCGGCGAGCAGGGCATTGCCGACATGATCGCTGCGGCGCAGGCACCCATTGCTCTCAACGCCATCATCGGCGAAGCGGGGCTCAACTCTACGCTCGCTGTGTTGCAAGCCAACAAGCAATTGGCGCTTGCCAATAAGGAATCCTTGGTAGTTGCCGGTGAGATTGTCATGCGTGAGGCACGTGAGCGGGGCATTGAGATTCGCCCCGTGGACAGCGAACATTGTGCGATTGCGCAGGCGTTGCGTGCGGGCGAGCACGGCGAGGTCAAGAAATTGATCCTGACGGCGTCGGGCGGACCTTTCTTTGGTAGAAAAAGAGAAGAATTGACCAACGTTCGCGCGTCCGACGCGCTGGCGCACCCGACCTGGAGCATGGGTGCCAAGATCACGGTTGACAGCGCGAGCATGATGAATAAGGGCTTTGAGATCATCGAGGCCGCCTATCTGTTCGATATCCCGACCGATCGCATCGACGTGGTCGTACACCGTGAGAGTATAATTCATTCCATGGTTGAATATATTGACCATAGCATCATCGCGCAAATGTCGGTCCCCGATATGCGCCATTGCATTCAGCACGCGCTGACGCATCCCGCCCGCGAGGCGGCTGCCATCGCGCCGCTTGATTTGGTGACGATCGGCAAGCTGACCTTTGCCGCTCCCGATGAGCAGGCGTTTCCGTTGCTCGGCGCTGCAAGACGCGCCATGAGAGAGGGCGGTGCCGTACCCGCCGTGCTCAACGCGGCCAACGAGGTCGCTGTCGATGCCTTTTTGCACGACCGCATCGGCTTCTTGGCGCTGTCCGATATTGTGTGCGAGGTTGCCGAACGATTGCATGACGCCAAAACAGCACGTACGCTTGAGCAAATTTTACACTTTGACCGTCTGGCCAGACAGACGGCACAATCGTATATCAACTAAAAGAGGAGAAATTGCATGACCGCCGTATATATTGTCGTTGCGCTGCTCATTTTCGGGCTGCTGATCATGATCCACGAGTTCGGGCACTACATCGTTGCCCGTCTTTGTGGCGTGTATATCGAGGAATTCTCCATCGGCATGGGACCCAAAATTTTGCAACGTAAAACCAAAAAGCAGGGAACGCTGCTCTCGTTGCGTGCGCTGCCCATCGGCGGTTACGTCAGTATGAAGGGCGAGAACGAGGATGAGGATGCCCCTGATTCGTTCAGCCGCAAGCGTGTCCCACAGCGAATGCTCATTGTGGTCGCAGGCGCGGCTATGAACCTTTTGTTGGGATTTTTGATCGTCTTTGTCATTGTATGCTCGTCCGAATATCTGGCATCCACTACCGTCCACAGCTTTTTCGACAACGCCACCAGCAATGCCGTCGGCGGCCTTGAGGTGGGTGACGAGATCGTTGCGGTGGGCGACGTCCGTGTGTATACGGGCGAGGAACTGACCTATGAGATCATGAACCAAGGACACGAGCCGTTGAGCTTGACCGTCCTGCGCGACGGCGAGAAAAAGGTGTTGGAAAACGTTATTTTCCCGCAGTTTGAGGATCAGGGCATCGTGTTTGGCGACAGCGATTTTTATCTGACGGCGCTGACCGAGCCGACGCTTGGACAACTGATTCGCACCTCGTGGCATCGCTCGCTCTCGCTGATCAAAATGGTATGGGACAGTCTTGCCAATCTTGTGACGGGACGCTATTCGGTCGATTCGCTGTCCAGCCCCATCGGCGTGACGGCGGCCGTCAAGGATACCATTACCCAGAGCGGCTGGAACGGTACACAGATATTGCAATACGTGCTGTATATCACCGCGGTGATCTCGATCAATCTCGGTGTGTTTAATCTCATTCCGTTTCCCGCACTTGACGGCGGACGCTTTGTGTTCCTTGCCGTTGAGGGCATTATTCGCCGGCCGATTTCCCGGGAAATTGAGGGACACATTCATTTCATCGGCATCGTGCTGCTTATGCTGCTGATGGTGTTCGTCGTATTCAAGGATATCATCGGGTTGTTCTAATTTGATTGAAAAGAAGGAAAAGACGTTGAATTATCAGGAAATTCGCAGAAGATCAAGACCCGTCACGGCGGGCTCGGTCCGCATTGGCGGTGATGCCCCCATTGCCGTGCAGTCCATGACCAATACAGACCCCCACAATGCTGATGCTACCGCAGCACAAATCTTGCGTTTGCAGGACGCAGGCTGCGATATCGTTCGCATCACCGTGCCCGACGCCGAGGCGGCGGATATGATTCCCGCACTGCGCGCGCGCGGCGTTCGTATTCCCATTGTGGCGGACATTCATTTTGACTATCGCGTGGCACTTCGCTGTGCCGAGGTTGGCGTGGACAAGATACGCATCAATCCCGGCAATATCGGCGACGATGACCGCGTCAGACAGGTGGCGCTGGCATGCAAGCAGAGAAATATCCCCATTCGCATCGGCGTCAACAGCGGCTCGCTCGAAAAGCATTTGCTTGCCAAATACGGTGCCCCCACGGCGCAAGCCCTTTGCGACAGCGCGCTGTATCACAGCGCCTTGCTTGAAAAATTCGGCTTTGAGGATATCGTGATTTCGATCAAAGCCTCGAGTGTACAGACCATGATCGCCGCCAATCGTCTTTTGGCGGTAGAGTGCCCGTATCCCTTGCATCTCGGTGTGACCGAGGCAGGCGGCGGCGAGGCGGGTATGGTCAAGAGCGCCATCGGCATC
>JAZQMI010000075.1:0-2998 GCA_045543375.1 Eubacteriales bacterium
TGTTGTCTCCCTAAGCCCGCTTGGCCTCCGATTTTGTTGAAATATTTACCCGAGATATTGACGGGCGAGCCATGCGAGAGGTGACCTCCCTCCTGCAAATTCATGCCCATGACGGTGTCACCGGGATTGAGCAGCGCGAAGAAAACGGCAAGGTTGGCGCTGGCGCCGCAGTGGGGCTGCACGTTGGCGTGGTCTGCGCCGAACAGACGGCAGGCGCGCTCGCGGGCGATATCCTCTACGATATCAACGCACTGGCAGCCGCCGTAATAGCGCTTGCCCGGGTAGCCCTCGGCGTATTTGTTGGTCAGGACGCCGCCGGCGGCCAGAAGAACGGCCTTGGAAACGATGTTCTCCGATGCGATCAGCTCGATGTTGTGCTGCTGACGAGAGAGCTCCTTGTCGCAGGCAGAGGCGACCTCTGCGTCGTAATTTTTGAGTTCGTCGAAAAAGTTCATAGGGTGCTCCTTTTTTTATTTTTATAGGGAAAAAGAATGTTCGTTTGGTGTTTTTTTGGCGCCGCCACAACGCGGCGGCGAGGGAGCTGTTGTACTTTCTTTGTCGCTCGACAAAGAAAGTACGAAAGAAAACGAGTGGGGGCTACGCCCCTCAACCCTGCTGCAAGCCGCTTCAGTGCTTCGCTATCGCTCCGCAAGGCGCGGCTTGAAGATTTCGTTTTTTGGGAATTTGTCCGTCTGCGGGGCATATATCGCACCCCGCAGACGGGGAAAGCGAAACAGTCGCCATATATCTCTACTTCGCCGCTAACAAATTGGGGTAGGGGGACGGAGTAAATTCGCGTAGCGAATTTATGGCTGAGCGAAGCGAAGCAGAGGGCCCCAAGAGCGGCTTGAAGTCGTTGCGCTAAAGGAAGGTGGCTAACGCGTCAATCTTTATATTTTTTCCAAAAGTTTTGAGGGGTTGTAGGGGAACTTTTTCAAAAGTTCCCCTACGTCGTACTCCTTATTTGAAGTACTTCACTGCCGCCTCGAACATACGGATATCGTACTCGCCGGGGACGTTGCGATAGAGGTTGTTGCCGATACGCTCGGAGTGACCCATCTTACCAAGCACGCGGCCGTCGGGCGAGGTGATACCCTCGATGGCGCAGATCGAGCCGTTGGGGTTGTGAGCGGTGTCCATGGTGGGCGCGCCGGCAAGGTCAACGTACTGCGTCGCGATCTGACCGTTTTCGGCGAGCTTTGTGATCAGCTCGTCGGATGCGGGGAAGCGACCCTCGCCGTGCGAGATGGGCACGGTATAGATATCGCCCACCTTGGCCAGCGACAGCCAAGGCGACTTGTTGGTGCAAACGCGGGTGCGGACCAGCTTGGACTGGTGGCGCGAGATGGTGTTGAAGGTCAGCGTCGGGCAATTCTCGTCCGTGTCGATGATCTTGCCGTAGGGTACAAGACCCAGCTTGATGAGCGCCTGGAAGCCGTTGCAGATACCGCACATTAAGCCCTCGCGATTATCCAGCAGATCGGTCACGCTCTCCTTGACGGCAGGGTTGCGGAAGAAGGCCGTGATGAACTTGGCCGAGCCGTCGGGCTCGTCACCGCCGGAAAATCCGCCGGGAATGAAGATCATCTGGCTGTTCTTGATCTTTTCGACCGCTGCCTCAACGCTGCGGGATACGTCGTCTGCGCTCAGATTGCGGACGACCAGAATATCGGCCTCACCGCCTGCTGCCTCAACGGCGCGTGCGCTGTCGTATTCGCAGTTGGTACCGGGGAAGACGGGAATGAATACTTTGGGACGTGCCACCTTGATCGCGGGTGCGGCGTTCGATCCGCCCTCGTAAGCGAAGGTGGGCAGACCCAGCGCGCTCTCCTTGGCGGGAGCGACGGTGGGATATACGTTTTCGAGCACGCCCTCGTTGATGGCAAGAAGCTCGGCGATCGTTGCGCTCTCGCCGTCCAGCACGATCTCGGGCTCGGCGGTGGTTTGGCCGATCTTGAGCGAGCAGGGCAGCGTGACGTCCTCGGTCAGCTCTGCGACGATGAAATCGTACATGCCTGCGGCATACCACTGATCGTCGACCACGCCGCAAGACTTGAAGCCGATGTTGTTACCAAACGACATCTTCATGACGGCCTCGGCAAGTCCGTTTTCGACCGCCCAAGCGGCTTTGACCTTGCCCGCCTTGTGCAGCTCGTGCAAGGCCTCCCAGGCAGCTTTGGTCGCCTCGGGGCTCTCGTCGAGCGGTGCGAACAGATAGACGGGGTGACCTGCCTCCTTGAACTCGGGCGAGAGAACCATGCTCGCCTTGATGGGAGCGATGGCGAACGAAATGAGCGTGGGGGGAACGTCGAGGTCAAGGAAAGAGCCCGACATCGAGTCCTTACCGCCGATGGCGGCAGCGTTCAACTCGAGCTGTGCGTCCATCGCACCGAGCAGCGCCGCGAAGGGCTTGCCCCAGCGAATGGGATCATTGCGGAGCTTTTCAAAGAATTCCTGCAGCGTCAGATATGCGTCCTTATAGTCTGCACCGGCAGCGACCAGCTTAGCCATCGAATTGTAAACGGCGGCACGGGCACCCGTGTAGGTGTCGATGCACATGTGGTCGGGGTCAAGTCCCCAGGCCATGACGCTTGCCGTGTCGGTCACTTGACCGGGCAGCATGGGAAGCAGCGCGGCCATGGCCTGCGCGGGCGTTCTCTGCGTCTTGCCACCGAAGGGCATGAGCACAGAGCCTGCGCCGATCGAGCCGTCAAAGCGCTCAACAAGTCCGCGGCGGGAAGCCGTCTTGAGCGATGCAGCCATGTCACGCAGCGAGCCGTAGAGCGGCTTGCTCATGGCGGAGAAATCCTTCTCGTTTACCTCGACCGTCGTGTGCTTGTCCGCACCGTTGGTGTTGAGGAATTCGCGGGAGAGGTCAGCGATGGTCTGACCCTTCCAGGACATGACAATACGGGCTTCCTCGGTGACCACAGCCACACGGTAAGCCTCCAGGTTCTCTGCCTGGGCGTATTCCATAAACTTGTCGGCGTCCTTTGCC
>JAZQMI010000076.1:0-39328 GCA_045543375.1 Eubacteriales bacterium
CACTCCTTCCCAGGCAACTGCTTTTATCAATGAGATCAAGCCCATGGTCGCAGGCAAGGATAACTGTGACATCGTGTTCTGCGCTCCTTACGTCACCATTGCTGCTGCCATGGAGGCTGCCAAGGGCTCGAACATCAAGATCGGTGCAGAGAACGTTCACTTCGAGGAGAAGGGCGCGTTCACGGGCGAGGTTTCTGCCCAGATGCTCAAGGAGATCGGCGTTGAGTACGTTATCGTCGGTCACTCGGAGCGCCGTCAGTACTTTGGCGAGACCGATGAAACGGTCAACAAGAGAACCAAGGCAGCGCTTGCTGCCGGTATGAAGGTCCTGCTTTGCCTTGGCGAGGTCAAGGAGCAGCGCCTTGCCGGTATTACCCGTGAGATCGTTTCCATGCAGACCAAGCTTGATCTGGCCGGCATTTCCGCAGAGGATATGAAGAACGTTATCATCGCCTACGAGCCCGTTTGGGCCATCGGTACGGGTCTGACGGCTACGCCCGAGCAGGCTGACGAAACCTGCGGCCAGATCCGCGAGGCTCTTGCCGAGATCTACGGCGCCCAGGTTGCCGAGGCGACCATCATTCAGTACGGTGGTTCGATGGACGAAAAGAACGCAGCCGAGCTGCTTGCCAAGACCAACGTTGACGGCGGCCTGATCGGCGGCGCGTCGCTGGTAGCAGAGAAGTTCACGGCCATCGTGGATGCTGCACAGTAATCTATCCTGATACGCTAAGGGAAGTCTTCAAGCAAGGCTTCCCTTGCTTTTTGCGCTAAAATTTGTTTACCCCCTTGTAAAGCGCGCAAAAATATGATATACTGTATGTGCGCACAGCGTGCGCCTCAACGACAGAAAGGATGGTATACTTACCATGGCAAAATACAGAAGAGGTCGTATCAACGACGAGATGCAAAGCGAGGTCGCAGCCATTTTGCGCGAGGTCAAGGACCCGCGCGTCAAGGACGCTTTCGTCAGCGTGACGGGTGCCGAGGTGACGGCCGATCTCAAATACGCCAAGATCTTTTACTCCGCGCTGCGCGGCGACGAAAAGGAACTTGCCAAGGGGCTCAAATCCTCGGCTCCCTTCATTCGTGGCGAGCTGGCAAGACGGCTCAATCTGCGCATCACGCCCGAGCTGACCTTCATTCGTGACACCTCGCTCGCGCACGGTGCTCATATCGCATCGCTGCTGCATCAGATTGGTGAGATTTCGCCTGCCGACGACGCCGAGGACGAGCCCGAGGCGTAAAATCGTTTTATATTGCATAAAACCTCTCTTTTGGGTCAATCATGATGCCGAAAGGGAGGTTTTTTATGCTTTGTGATTTCAATCAACGGGGCAAGGCACGCCGTGCGCTGGCCGTGGTTGCGCTGTCGCTCTACGTCACGGTCGTCGGGGTGATGACCTTTTTGCCCGTACATGGAGAGAGCGGTGTTTACGATGCCGTCATTCGTCTGCACGTTGTTGCCAATTCGGACAGCGAACAGGATCAAGCGCTCAAGCTGGCGGTGCGCGACGCCGTGCTTTCAAGGGCGAGCGAGCACCTTGCCTCGTGTAAGAGCCGTGATGAGGCGGCAGAGAGGCTTGAGGAAATACGATCCGACTTGGAGTTGATCGCCGAACAGACGCTTGCCGATCGGGGCTGTGAGCTACCTGTGCGCGTCGTACTGGGCGAGGAGCAATATCCTACCCGCAATTACGAAAGCTTCAGCTTCCCCGCAGGAGAATATCTGTCGCTTCGCGTGCTGATCGGTGAGAGCGCGGGACAGAATTTCTGGTGCGTGTTGTTTCCGCCGCTTTGCTCGAGTGCCGCGACCGTCACGCGTGAGCGGGCAGAGGATGAATTCATTGCCGTGGGGCTGAGCAAGGAGCAGTACGGTATCATCACCGAAACGAACAATACGCAATATAAAATACGTTTCCGCCTTTTGGAGGTGCTTGAGCCGCTTCTTCGCTCAAACTGAAATAAAAGTGAATAAATGCTGCGAATTCTTGCCCTGATGCCTTGACAAGACATGGAAAAAGGCTTATAATAGAGGGGAATAAAAACGGAGGATGCAGCATGAGCAACGTAACTGAACCCAAGAAAAAAATGGCCCCCAGAGATGCCTTCGGTCGCGCACTGGAGCAGTTGGGCGGCGAGAAAGATTTTGTTGTGCTTTGCGCAGATCTTGCCGACGCGACGCGTGCAGGTTGGTTTGCCGAAAAATATCCCGAGCGCTTTGTTGAGTGCGGTATCGCCGAGGCGAATATGATGTCGCTGGCGGCAGGTATTGCAACGACGGGCAAGCCCGCTGTGGCTACCACATTTGCTATGTTCGCGGCAGGCCGCGCTTACGAGCAGGTGCGCAATTCCATCGCGTACCCGCATCTCAACGTCAAGATCGGAGCGACGCACGCAGGTCTTTCGGTCGGTGAGGACGGTGCAACGCACCAGTGCCTTGAGGATCTGGGCCTTATGCGTATGCTGCCCGGCATGACCGTGTTCTCGCCCTGCGACGGCCCCGAGGCTGCCAAGGCGGTCAAGGCTGCGCTGGAGATCGACGGTCCCGTTTACATCCGTATGGGACGCGCCGCCGTGGACGTTCTGACGGACGATACGACCGAATTCGTACCCGGCAAGGGTATGGTGATGGCCGAGGGTAAGGATGCTGTCGTGTTCGCGACGGGTCTTATGGTTGCCGAATCCCTCAAGGCAAGAGAAATCCTTGCAGAGCAGGGCATTGATCTGGCCGTTGTCAATATTCATACCATCAAGCCCATCGACGGTGAGCTGATTGCCGCATATGCGCAAAAGACGGGTCACGTCTTTACCGCGGAGGATCATTTTGTGGACGGCGGTCTTGGATCGGCAGTCTGTGAAGTGCTTGCGGAGCGTTGCCCCACGCCCGTTTGCCGTATCGGTGTCAAGGACACCTTCGGACGCAGCGGAACCTTTGACGCGCTGCTTGAGTATTACGGCATGAGCGCGGCGTGCATGGCCAAAACGATTGCCCAAGCATTGAAATAAGTCACATAGCCAAGGGGCAGACGAGTGCCCCTTGGCTTTTGTCGTGAAATTGCAGAATAGGTACGAAGGGAGGCAGAAGACGTGACAAACGAGCAAAATACCGAGGCTGTGCTGCCCAAATGGAACAGATTTGAGGTCGGACGCTATCTTTTGCCCGTGCTTCGCTGCGTAGACAGTCGCACCGACGAAGACATCAGCGATGAGCATCAAAACGACCGTTATGAGCACGCCATAGAAGCGATCGCAACGGCAAGAGAAGCCTATGCTCAACTGCTGCGGGTCTATCGCACGGCATCCCCCGAGCTGTTTGAAAAATGGTTTGGGTGGATCGAATGTGATGATTCACTGCTTGACGATGCCTTTGATTTCATTGCAAACGAGGCAAGGGACGCAACTGCCGCACCGCGTGTCAATTACGAAAAAGAAATGTATCTGGCCAGCATGTTCCGCATCAGCGAACAGGGCAAAACGGTCGATCTTGCCGCACCGTTTGAGCAGTATTACTATTGCGACGAGGTGATCTATAAGGATTATCTTTTCCGCCGTGTCAAGCTGGAGGACGAATGCAGAGCATGTCTGCGACGCTATCTGCCATACTATAACCGTATTCGCGCATGGTATCGTGAGAACGGTGGTAAGGCAAGCGGCGTCGGCGCGCAGTATCACGCCTATATGGAACTGATCGAATATTTTCAGTCGCGCAATGCCTATGAGGACTCTTTGCGTGATGAGCGACAGGCGTTGGAGTATGAGCGAGGCGGACTTGGCTGGTTCCACCGTGCGAGAAAGAGAGAGATCGACGGTGAGCTGTACGAGTTGTCCCTGCGCGAGCTCAAGCTCAAGATCGACGACGCCCGCGAGCGATACGAGGCCTATGAAGCGCAGTTTGAGCGGTCAAGACAAGCTTGGCAGGACGAGCTTGCCTCGGCGCCCTTGACGGCCTTCGGACGCCGTAAGGAGCTCAAGCAAAAGCTATCCGAGCTCGATCAGAATTTGACAGACTATCGCGAACAGCTTGGCCTTGACGAGCTGCGAAGACAATACAGAAGTAAAAAGAAAAACGGACGCTAAAAAGAGGTTACGACATGGTTGCAAATTATCACACGCATACGCACCGTTGCCATCACGCCACGGGCACGGAGAGAGAATATATTGAAAAGGCGATCGCCGAGGGACTGGATACGCTGGGCTTTTCCGACCACGTACCCATGCCGTTTGCCGACGGTCATGAGTCGGGTTTTCGCATCTTCAAAAAGGACTTGGAGGACTATATCCGCACGCTGCACGAGCTGCGCGAGGAGTATCGCGGCAAGATCGATATCCTGATTGGCTTCGAGGCTGAATACTATCCCGCTGTGTTCGAGGATATGATGGCTTTGATCAATCAGTATGACTACGACTATCTGATCATGGGGCAGCATTTTCTTGGCAACGAGGTGGGCGAGAAGTCCAGCGGCACGGCGACCGAGGACGAGGAACGCTTGAAACGCTATGTGGATCAGGTCATTGAGGGCATTTCCACGGGCAAATATTCGTATATTGCGCATCCTGATATTGTGGGCTACACGCTCGACGATGAAATTTACGAGCGTCATATCAGACGACTGTGTGAGAAATGTCTGGAAATGGATATTCCGCTGGAGATCAATCTGCTCGGACTACGTACGCACCGCGCCTATCCCAAGGATCGCTTTTTCCGCATTGCCGCCAAGGTCGGCAATGCCGTCGTACTCGGCTGTGACGCACACGCCGCGCAGGATATGGCGATCCCCGAAAACATTGCCGAGGGATACGAATTTGCAAGTAAGCACGGATTGCGTGTGTTGGATCGTATCACGCTGCGCGATCCCAAAAAATAAACCGGTACGCTAAAACAAAGAAAGGAGGTCGGTCAGCCATGTGCGCCAAGAGAAGAGGACATCACGGACGCGGCAGAGGACATAAAAAGCCCAGTCACGGTCGAATGATACTCGCGGCCGAGCTGGAAGAGCGCGGTTGGAGCCTTGAGATGCGCAAGCATTTGCTGCCGCCCGCGGGACGTGTCAACGTACCCGACGGTAAGGGCGGTGCCGTCAGCGAGCGTTTCTGGTGGGAACGCGATGTGCTGGCAAAGGAAGCCTCCGAGGAATTCCGTATTCAAAAAGAGAAAGAGGTCGGAAAACAGCGTCGCCGTGCACGCCAGATGGAAGAATTTCAGCGGCGCATGGAGCAGTTGTCTGTATCAGCACTGCCCAAGGACGAGTACCCCTTGGCACGCGGCATGAAGCGCCGCTTTGTCCTTCACATCGGACCGACCAACAGCGGCAAGACTTATGAGGCCCTGCAACGGCTTAAAACGGCCGCTACGGGCGTTTATCTTGGACCCTTGCGTCTTTTGGCTCTTGAGGTCTACGACCGATTTCAGGGCGATGGTGTGCCTTGCTCAATGGTCACGGGCGAGGAGGCACTGATCGACGAGGAGGCGGGTATCACGGCCTGCACCATCGAGATGATGGACAGTACGCAGACCTATGACGTGGCCGTCATTGATGAGGCACAAATGATCGCCGATCCCTTTCGCGGTCACAACTGGACGCGCGCCATTCTGGGGCTTTGCGCCGACGAAATTCACGTGTGCCTGGCACCCGAGGCCAAGCAAATCGTGCTCGATATGATCGCCGATTGCGGTGACGAGGTCGAGATTGTTTATCATGAGCGCAAAACGCCGTTGCAGTTCGTCGCCAAGCCGTTCAAGCTAAAGGACGTCCAACCCGGCGACGCGCTTATCGTGTTTTCCCGTCGCTCGGTGCTTGAGCTTGCCGCCGAGTTGGATCGCATGAAGATCAGTGCCAGCGTTATCTACGGCGATCTGCCACCCGCTTCGCGCCGCGAGCAGGTGCGCCGCTTTATGGAGGGCGAGAGCGAGGTCGTGGTCAGCACGGACGCTATTGGCATGGGTATGAACCTTGCCATTCGCCGCGTTATTTTTGTGGAGAGCCGCAAGTTTGACGGCGTGGAATACCGCTTGTTAAAACCGACCGAGATCAAGCAGATCGCGGGCAGAGCAGGGCGCTTTGGCATATTCGACGAGGGACATGTCATGGCCATGCAAGACGGCGAGCACATTCGTGCAGGACTTGCCGCGAAACCGGAGCAGATCAGCATTGCTTATCTCGGATTCCCCGAAATCCTGCTCAATATGGAATCCTCGCTGCGCCGTATTCTCGTTGACTGGTCGCAGACCGAAACGCCCGGCTTTTATCAGAAGATGGACGTGGGCGAGATCCTGACGCTGCACGACGCGCTGTCCACGGGTGACAAGGTGGCGTTTTCGGTGCTGGATAAGCCGACGCTGTATCGCATGATCACCTGCTCGGTCAATATCAAAAACGAGGCTATGGTAGCTCAGTGGGTCAGCTATTGCGGCGAATATCTGCGCTCGACGTCGCTGACACCGCCCGCACGGTGCGGCGGTCACGATCTGCGCGCGCTTGAAACCGAATATCACTGCCTTGACCTTTACTTTCAGTTTGGTAGACGGTTATCGCGCTCGTACGATTACACCTATCTGCTCACGCGTCGCCGTGAGCTCGAAAGTGCCATAGACGAACAGTTGCGCGGAAAGCGCAGCTATGCGCGACGCTGCAGCGAGTGCGGCGGTGTACTGCCTTACGGAAGTCATCAGAAAATGTGTAAGATGTGTTTCCGCAAGCTGTATGAGTTAAACGTATAAAGAAAAGTGCTGCGCCACGGTCGGCGCGGCACTTTTTTGCAATATTCTTATAGTATCATCAAGATATTTATATTGATTTTCCTTGTAAAATATGGTATCATAAAACCAAGAATGGCACACTGTGTCAAAACAATGAGGTGAGATCATGGAATTGACGTATCACAAGCAACTTGAAGTGTTGCACGTCGGATGCGAAAAGCCACGTGCCTATTTTGTACCCTTTTCAGATCGTGAAAATGCAGCCAATATCAATCGTGCGTTGTCCGATCGCTTCGTTTCGCTGTGCGGCGAATGGGATTTCCGTTTTTATCCCTCGGTGCGCATGGTGGATGATCCGACCGTAGCGGGCATATTTAAGGGGGCTGACCGCATTGACGTGCCGCGCTCCTGGCAGACGCTGCTCGGTCGCGGCTATGATACCCCCCACTATACCAACGTGGAGTATCCGTTCCCGGCAGACCCGCCCCATATCCCCGAGGACAACCCCTGCGGTCTGTACGGACGCAGCGTGTTGATCTCCAAGGCTATGCTGCAAAAGGATATCCTGCTCAATTTTGAGGGCGTGGATGCTTGCTTCTATTTGTACGTCAATGGCGCATTCGTCGGTTACAGCGCGGTCAGCCATATGACCAGCGAATTTAATATTACCAAGTTTTTGCACGAAGGCGAGAACGAGCTTCGCGTGCTGGTGCTCAAGTGGTGTACCGCGTCTTACATGGAGGATCAGGACAAATTCCGCTTCTCTGGCATTTTCCGCGAGGTGTACCTGTTGTTGCGCGACTGTGAACGTATCGTTGATTTTTACGCTCGCCCCGCGCTGTCTGAAGATCTTGCGTCGGCAACGTTGACCGTCGAGGTCGAGAAGAACGCGGACGTTGCCGTAGACTGGGAGCTGATCGCCCCCGATGGCGCGTCGGTCGCATCGGGCAGCATTGCCAAAAGCGAGGGGAGTGCAACGCTTGAAGTCGACGGCGTACAGCTTTGGAGCGATGAGCGCCCCGCGCTGTACACGCTGTATCTGCACTGTGGCGACGAGTATATCGCGCAGGAGATCGGTTTCCGCTCGCTTGTGATCCGTCAGCGCGTCGCGTATATCAACGGTCAGAAGGCCAAGCTGCACGGCGTCAACCGACACGACAGCCATCCGCTGCTCGGTGCGGCAACACCGCTCGATCATATGGTGAACGATCTGATGATCATGAAGCGCCACAACGTCAATGCTATTCGCACCAGCCATTATCCCAACGATCCGCGTATGCTCATGCTGTGCAACCGCTACGGCTTTTACGTTGTGGACGAGGCAGACCTCGAAACGCACGGCATGCAGACCGTCAACAACTGGCGCGGCATTGCCGATAATCCCGTCTGGAAGGACGCATTTCTTGATCGGGCCGTGCGCATGATGGAGCGCGA
Organism: Eubacteriales bacterium; assembly: GCA_045543375.1. Classification (GTDB taxonomy): domain Bacteria; phylum Bacillota; class Clostridia; order Oscillospirales; family CAG-272; genus SIG644. The sequence goes on from JAZQMI010000076.1 coordinate 8,135, forward strand.
TAAAAACCAGCAGTGCGTGATCATGTGGTCGGTCGGTAACGAGAGCGGCGGTGGCTGCAATCACGGCACCATGATGGATTATTTCCATGAGAGAATGCCCGGCTGTATTGCTCATTCGGAAACGGATACCGCCCGGAGAATTACCTGCAACAAGGAAAAAGACGGTGAGGCAGAATACCAAAAGGTGTATGAGGTCTACCTCAAAACCGACGTGGACAGCCGCATGTACCCCTCGCCCGAAGGAATGCAATGGTGGCTTGACCACCCGCTCTCCGAGGGCAGTGAGCATCCGCTGTTCCTGTGCGAATATTCGCACGCCATGGGCAACGGTCCCGGCTGTCTGAAGGACTACTGGGATCTCATGTGGAACCACGACGAGCTTTGGGGCGGCTGCGTCTGGGAGTTCACCGATCATTCGGTGGCTACGGGCGACAAGCCCGAGATCGAGCCGCGCTACATTTTCGGCGGCGATTTCGGCGAATTTCCGCACTCGGGCTGCTTCTGTGTGGACGGCTTGGTCTATCCCGACCGCCGCGTACATACGGGTCTTCTGGAATACAAGGAGATCATCAAGCCCTTTGTGATCGAGAATTTTGACGAGAACACGGGCGGCTTCACCATTCGCTCGCGCCGTTTCTTCAACACGCTTGCCGATCTTGACTTCGTTTATACACTTGCAAAAGATGGAAAAACAGTCGCCAAGGGCCGCGTGATCGCACCCGCCATCGCGCCGCAGGACAGCATGACCGTCACGCCCGATTTTGTATGGCACAATACGGACGCAGGCAACTACACGCTGACCGTCCGCGCTTATCAAAACAACGATACCGACTGGGCCGAGAGCGGCTATGAGGTCGGCTTTACGCAGTTTGCTTTTGAGGTCAAGGAGAACAAGGTCGCGCTCGGCACGGGCGTGCTTGCCTGCCTTGCCGTCAGCGAAACGGCCAACGAGATATTCATCAAGACCCGAGGCGGATCTGTCACCATCGACAAGGTGCACGGCGTGCCTTCGGCTATGGTCGAGCAGGGCAAGGATATGATCACAAGCCCCATCGCACCTACCATCTGGCGCGCACCGACCGACAACGACCGCCGCGTCCGTACCCAATGGGAAAACAACTGGACGGCGTTCCAGCGCATGCAACTCATTTGTTACGATTGTCACGTCAGCGAAAAGACCGATACCTATGCCAAGGTGGAGGCTGATCTTGCCATGGCTGCGCCCTCGCTCGTGCCCATCATTCGCATGAAGGCGATCTACACGGTCTACGCCGAGGGTGGCTTGGTGCTTGACTACGACGTCGACGTCAAGCAAGGACTGATCCACCTGCCCAGATTCGGCATTCAGTTCATGATGCCCGAGGGCGCTGAATATCTGGAATATTACGGCCGCGGCCCCGTTGAATCGTATATCGACAAGCGCCACGCCTCGTGGGAGGGACGCTTCAAGACGACGGTCACCGACCACTTCGAGCACTACGTGCGCCCGCAGGAGAACATGGCACACGCCGACACGCTGTGGATGAACGTCAGCACGGCGGCAGGCCAAGGCCTTTACGTCCTTGCGACCGACGCACGCTTCAGCTTCAACTGCTCGCACTTCACGCCGCACGACCTGACCAACACGGACGCTCACGACTACGAGCTTGTGCCGCGCCGCGAAACGGTCGTGAATATCGACTATCGCCAAGCAGGCATCGGCTCGCATTCCTGCGGTCCCGAGCTTGATCCCAAGTATCGTCTGGATCAAAAGCAGTTCCGCTTTACCGTCCGTCTGCTGCCCACGCGCAAGAACGATATCGACCCCTTCCGCGAGGCAGGGCGAAAATAATCGACCGCACACACGCACTTCGACAAAATCATGGAACATTCCCGACCGTTCGTCATAAAATGATAATGCAGGGGGCACGACCCACCCGCAATTTATGAACGGAGGAATTTCATATGAATAACGGCTGTCTGTGCAACTTTTTGGGCGATAACTGGATCTGGATCCTGATCATCGCGCTGCTCATCTTCTGCTGCGGCTGCAACTGATCCATCCAATTCAAAAAAAACAACAAAAGCAAACACGGCATATCCCATGGGGATATGCCGTGTTTGCTTTTCATATACGTCAGAAAATATCGTCGGGAAGGATGATGACAGAATCATCGCCGAAGATCGGGCTTGTTGTGACGATATCGGTTGGAGCAAGCATGACAACACTCATACTCGCGCGCTCATAGGGTTTCTTCATGGCGACTTTCCTCCTTACTTGGCGTCGTAATCGGTGACAAGCAGACGAACGAGCGTGAACGCCTTGCTGGCGTCTTTCATTTTAAAGGTGACGGTGTGCTCTGCGGCAACGTCGGAGCTGAAGAGCTCGCCCGATGCCTGATAGTTGCCCCATCCGTTCGGGAAATTACCGTCAAGCTCGGCGACCTTGGTGCCGTCAACGCAAACCTCGCAGATACCGGACAGACCGTCGATGGTGCGCGTATACATAACTCCCAGTTTGCTAAAGGTCATAGTAAAGGACATTTCGGAGCCGTTTACCGACGCCAGCGTGGGGTTAGCGACCCAAGCGCCCTTAAAGGTGCTCTTGACCGAATTTTCATCGATCTCAAACATGCCTTGCAATGTGGGAAGGATGGCAGTGGTATCACTCGTTTCAATGGCACCGAGCAGCGATGCGCTGTAATAGGGAGCAGCCTTGAGAGCGTCCTTGTCGTAGCCGTCAACCTCTACCGCATTGGGCGTGTAGGCATAGACGCTGTTCAGGAATTTCCAAAGAATCTCGCCCATATAAGCGTGACCGTAGTCATTGGGGTGAATGTTATCGGGCGAGATGTCTGCCCAGGTGCGTTGACCGGCAACGATGGTGGGGAAGATGGCGTCGCCGTACGAGAGCATGGGCAGATCGTATTTCTTACCGATCTCAACGTTGACGGCCTGCGTGCTGTCACCGCTCTCCTTCACCATGAACTGCAAAATGACGGCAACGCCGTTGTCAAGCAGTTTGGCTACGATACTCTCGTAGGTATCGGCGTAAAATGCGTCGCCGTAGTCGTTGACCGAGAACTCGACGATACAAACGTCGGGATTCTTGGCCAGCACGTGGTCGTCAAGACGGTGAATACCCAGGTGCGAAGTGGTCGCGCCGATGCCGGCATTGACGTGTGTGATCGTGCTGTTCGGGAAGGTGGCGATCCACCAGTCGCGGAACAGGGCAGAGTAGGACTTGGTGGTTCTGTCGGACGAGCTTGAGCCATGCGTGATGCTACCGCCGATGGTGGCGACCGTAATGGGCTCGCCTGCCTTGGCTTTGTTCATGACATTTTGCAGCAGCGTCAGATTGGTGTCTGCGGTGTTGTAAGCAACGGCGCGGCTGTATTCGGCGGCCGTTACGTAAGCAGTGTTGGGAGCATGAATCACGTTTTCCTCATTTCTCTTGGCACCCAGCAGCTCGGGGTGCTCGTCAACGTAAGCATTGACGGACAGACCGTAGTTGGCGATCGCCTCCAGCAGCGATTTGCGCTTGGCGGGCGCGGATGCGTAGGTGGAATTGATGTAACCGTTGACCGAGTAAGACAGTGTGCGACCGATCTTGGCTCCACCAACGTAGAACTCGGCGGTCAGCGTGTCAGCAAACTCGTGGGCCATGACTTCGTAGGAGATCTGATAGCGTCCGTCATCAAGCAGTTCGAAGTCAGCCAGCGTTTCGGGCAGACGGTCGCCGATCTGAACCTTAACGGTCAGGCCAGATACGTCAGTTGCCGTGAAGATCATATTGATGATCATCTTGGTGCCCAGCTCCAGATTAGCGGAGCTCCATTCGACAAGCTCCGATTTGGTGCCGCTGACACCGCGCTCGCCCTTGATCAGCGAGGCGTTGAAGGTCGAGGGGGTAAGAGCAACGGATACGTTCGTCGCAAGATCATTCGTTTTGTAGCTTGCGTAATTCTGTGCGGCTGCACCGTAGGTGAGCACGTCGGACAGCAGTGTGCAAAGTGTATCGTCGCTTGCATAGGCACGCATCATATTCTCACAATATTGACGCACGCTGTAGGTGAGATGGTGAATAGCGGGTCCTCCGTTGTAATCACCGTAAACAGTCGTAACGATCTCGTCGCTCAGACGGTGCGCGGGAATATTCTCAAAGCTAAAGGACAAGCTTGAGCCGTTGACGTTGGGCGTTACACCCTTCTGTACCGAGTCGGCGTAGCCTACGCGGACGTTAACATCCGTGTAGGGCGCATCGGCAAGCGCGGTGTAGGAAATGCCGAAGTCGTTGGTCAGCGTCAGCGCCGCGCTGATCACACCGAGAGCATCGCCATCGGGCATGATCTCGGGGTGCCAGAAATAGTCACATGTAAATTTAGCCTGAACGTCCTTGAAGATCTTACCACCGTTGCCCCAGGTATTGCCTGCGTTGGAGTTACCGTTGGAGTTGGCGTGACCGATCTTGAGGTACAGCGTATGCTCGTTGCTGTTGCGAGCACCCTTGGCGATCAGCGCGCGATAAGCGGGCATTAGGTCAAGCACACGGGTCTTGTTGGCGATCTGTGTGGTGGTCGTCCAGCCCGCGTCCTCGTCGGGTGTGGTGACCTTGACGCTCTCCCATACGGCGTTTGCCGAGGTAGGATCGTCAAACGTGATCCAAACGCCAAGACGCTCACCCATCTTTGCGGTAAAGGTCATGTTGGAAGGAACGGCACCCTCCTCGAGCGGGAAGGCGTAGGTTGCGGCACCGTCACCATCAAAGAAGTAATATTGTCCGCCTTTGACTAATCTGGCTTTGGCGTTGTAATCATACAGATAGGGATATTCCGTACCCGTCGTGATGGTGTGCAGCGTCGGATTGTTCGCATCGCTGAGAGTTTCAGTTGAGTCAGTCGGCGTAAAGGTGTACAGCAGCTTCTGACCAAGTGCCGTTTGTGCGGTGTGGTCGACGTCGTAGTCGACGGTCAGCGTGATGGGCACCGTCTGTCCGCCCGCCGTGTTCAGCACCTTACCGCCGGCACCGTTTTCTTTCGTGGTGTCGTTTCCGTCGGCATCGACCTCGTAGGGATATGCGTCGCGGATACGAACGTAGATCGTATCGGTGTCTGCCGTTGCCGTTTTCAAGATGGCCTCGGTGATATCCCAATCATCGGTCGAATTGGCCCTGACCACGCTTTGGTTCTGATATCTGGTTGCGGGGTCAACGGTGAAGCGATAGATCTCCGTCCAGTTTTCATAGTCGGTCGAAACGTCGAGCAGAAGTTGACCGCCCGTTCTTGCCGTCCAGATGATCTTGTTGGCGTTCTGAATGTTTTCGACCGGATATGCATAGCAGAACTGATTCTGCTTATCCGCAAAGCGCGTGTTACCTCCGTAGAGGGATCCCTTCTTGTCGCCGTAAAGATAAGGCGTTTCGGAGTCTGTAAGTACCGTAAAGGAAACGCTGTCCGTGACAGTCGGCACAATGGTGCCCCAAGGATAGGAAACGGTCAGCGAAACGGGCAAGCTTGCGTAAAGCGAGGCGCCGTAGCCGCAGCCGAAGGTGCTGCTCGTGTCCTCGGTGTAGGTATAGGTGCCGTCACCGTTGTCCGTCTTGACGATGGGGTAGGGATAAGAGTCACCAAGGCGAATGTACAGGGTATCCGAGGCGTTCTTGGTCGCCAGATCCTTGACGATCTCGGTCAGGTTGTACGAGCGGACGGCCGTCGGCAGATTTTGGGACTGGTGACCTGCCAAAGCTGAATTTCCGCTGTTGTTACCGCTCTCGATCAGGGTATCGAGATCAACGTTGTAGGCGTAGACCGTTTCGAAATTGACGCCGTCGACCGACACCTCAAGCAGGATCTGACCGCTGAGTTTGGCCGACCAGACGATGCTCTCGGCCTTGGCAAGCTGCTCGATGGAGTACTTGTAGGTCGCTTTATTGAGCTTATCCATGAAACGCAGCGTGGTTCCGCTCTTGGAGCCACCCGAAACGTAATAGGGCGTTTCGCTGTCCGTAAACAGGGTGAACTCGGTTGTGAAATTCTCAAGGTCGGTCGTGTGCTTTTCCTTGGAGAAGCCGATGTTGTCAAATGCCAACACGAGCTCGGCGCCTGCATCAAACCTATCCTGATTGTAGAAACGGACGAAATTCCACTTGGTCACGTCCAGCGCAGGCGAAGTTTTCTCATTAAGCGTGCTCAGATCAAGATAAATACGGTTCCACCCTACCACGAGTGCCTCGCCCTTCATGGAAGACAGGGTCGCCTTGATGGAATTTTCCTGAACGTCGTTTTTGCCCGAGGAGGACAGCTCAACGTAAAATTTCGTGTTGTCAATTTTTTCGGGGTGCGACACGTAAATATCAAACACGAAATAGTTCATGGTCGAGATATTCACGGGAGTTGCAGCCTTGTAGGCAAGCTGAATACCGTCGGTCGGTGTTTTGCCGTTACCGTTGGGACCTGCCCAACCGCCGCCGGCGTACATGATACCGTCGCTCGTATACGAGATCACGTTACCGCGACCGGGCATAGCGGTAAGCGTCGGGGCGGGGCGACCGGTGGGGCCGTTCTTGTCGGTGTCGTAGCCGATCCAGCCCGTTTTGGTTTCACAGTCCGTGACCAGAATGTCAAACCCTTCGGGCGCAGTCGCGTCCGCTGCCTGCGCCTCTGATGCAGCGACAGCGGGGAAGACCATTCCCGTCACCAGCATCAAAAGTGCCAGAAGTACGCTCGTTAATTTTCTCATATTTTCTCCTCCTGAAAATATTGTTGGATTTTACTATAATAATTATATAGTAAGATGATAAGTAATTGATATAACAAAGTTTACAAAATACATTGCTTTTCTTGCAAGTAATAATAACGAGGGAAAATGGAAAAATAGCAAGAGTATCATAGCATAAGAAGAAATGACAAGATGAAAGAAAACTAACCTTTGAATTATTTAATAGTACTATTTTAATATAACTGTTCTACGGTCGGGGCAGTTTTGTATCTATATAAAACATTTTTAGACTTGATTGGTGTCACTTGACATATATAAAAATTTTTGTTATACTAACGTTAAGAATCGAGAGGAGGTGACTCGCATGAAGTCAGACAGAATACAAGACAGTTCGGTCGGCACGCTGTACGGCGTGGGCGCGGCGCGCGAGAAGGCGTATGCCCGTCTTGGCGTGCACACGGTGGGCGAGCTTCTTGAGCACTATCCGCGCGCCTACGAAAATCGCGGCGACGTTCGGCTGCTGTGCGATGCGCCTGAGGAGGGGAAATGCGCCGTTGTGCTGACGGTAGCGACTGCGCCTCGACTTAGCATGATCCGCCGTGGTATGACGCTGCTCAAATTCCGTGCATATGACGACAGCGGTAGCTGCGAGATCACCTATTTCAATCAGAATTATCACAAGGATAGCTTCGCTTTGGGTACAAGCTACCGTTTTTACGGTAAGGTTGAGCGCGTGGGCAAAAAATACGCCATGAGCTCGCCCGCCTTTGAAGAAGTGCCGCCTGCTGGCGAGGGCGCGATGCCCGCGCTGTTTCCCGTATACCCCTTGACCGAGGGGCTGTCGCAAAAGCAGATCGCGACCAATATCGCCATGGCACAGCGCATGGTCGCCGCCGAGCTGGACGATCCGTTGCCGCCCGAATGGCGGCAGGAGAGAGGGCTATGCACTTATCCTTACGCGCTGCGCCAGATTCATACGCCCGAGTCGATCGAGGCTCTTTCCACCGCCAAGCGCAGACTGATCTACGATGAATTTTTGCTGTTTGCGTTGGGGCTTGCCACCTCGCGCAGCCGCGTTCGTGAGCAAGTCGCACCTGCGTGCGACAAGACCGATCTCGGCGCGCTGACCGAGCTGCTGCCCTATGCTTTGACGGGGGCACAGATGCGCGCCATTGAAGACATTAAGCGGGATATGGCGGGCAGTATACCGATGAGCCGCATGATCGTCGGCGACGTTGGCTGCGGCAAGACAATATGCGCGGCGGCAGCCATGCTGTTTGCAGTGCAAAGCGGCTATCAGGCCGCGCTCATGGCACCCACCGAAATCCTGGCGCGTCAGCACGCCGCTGAACTGACGGAGCTGTTCGGTAGGCTCGGCATTCGCTGCGAACTGCTTATCGGCGCAACGCCTGCTGCCAAAAAGCGACAGATCAAGCAAGCGTTGTGCGCTGCCGATCCGAATGAACGGCTTGACGTGGTCATCGGAACACAGGCATTGCTAAGCGACGGCGTGGAGTTTGCCGCACCCGGGCTGGTCGTTACCGACGAGCAGCATCGTTTTGGTGTCGGTCAGCGCGCGACGCTGTCCGAAAAGAGCCGCTTTGCGCATTTACTCGTTATGAGTGCCACGCCCATTCCGCGCTCGCTGGCGCTGGGACTTTACGGTGATCTGGATATCTCTCGCATCGACGAAATGCCGCCGGGACGGCAGGTCGTTGACACCTTTGTGGTGGATGACGGATACCGCGAGCGGCTGGACGCTTTTATCCGGAAACAGGTGGGCGAGGGCTCGCAGGTTTACGTGGTCTGTCCCGCTATTGAGCAGGACGGGGAGGACGAGCAGGGGGACGTGCCCATGCGCGCCATCACCATGGACGGCGAGATCGTGTGCGAGGAGCAGAGCGATCCCATTCCGCTCAAATCGGCCGTCAGCTACGCCAAAGAGCTGTCCGAGCGCTTGCCCGATATCAGCGTAGCCTGTCTGCACGGTAAAATGAAAGCCGCAGAAAAGGACGATATCATGCAACGCTTTGTGAGCGGCGAGGTGCATGTGTTGGTTTCCACTACCGTCATCGAGGTGGGCGTCAACGTGCCCTCGGCAACGCTGATGATCGTGGAAAACGCCGAGAGATTTGGTCTGTCACAGCTTCATCAGCTTCGCGGACGCGTCGGACGCGGTCGTAAAAAGAGTTACTGCGTGCTCGTCAAGGGTGCACCGCGCTGCGGTGAAACCGCCCAGAGCCGACTTGCGACCATGCGGGATGAGCACGACGGCTTTGAAATCGCGCGCAAGGACCTGCTGCTGCGCGGTCCGGGTGATTTTTTGCGCGGCTCGGGTGAGGCAAGTATTCGTCAGAGCGGCGGCATTCACTTCCGCCTGGCCGATCAATGCGAGGATGCCGACTTTATGCAGACCGCCTTTGACGACGCGCGGATACTGATGGAGCGCGACCCGACGCTACGGGATTGTCCCTTGTTGCGCGAGCGCGTTGAGAGAATGTTCACGCTCGATATTGGTGTGTTGAGTTAATATGAATAAAAGGCTACCGCTTGTGTTCGGTAGCCTTTTTATTTGCCGCATACGCCGCGAGATTGCACATCAGTCAGCATAAGTGCAGCATTGTCGGCGCAGTTTTCGTTTGCGCCGTGCACACACAAGGGCGCGGACGGACATAATAACCAGCGCAGTGCCTGCGATCATAGCGATCATGCGAAGAATGGGCAGCGCGCAGCTATGCTCAATGCAGGCACTGGCGATAGGGGAGCGGTCGGTGCTGTTTTTGTACAGCCCGCACTCATAATGCACCGAATGCCGCAGCTCGGGGCGCGATACAACCGAGAGCAGATGCTCGGCGTTTTGCTTGAGGTTGTGCTTCATATCAAGTTCCTTTCAGCGAGAAAAATAGATTTGAACTTATTTTTCCCGCATGAAGGGAAGACCATACGGCACGCCTTATTTTTCGGTCAGGCAATGCTCGGAAATATTCACCTCGCCGTCGCAGTTGACCGCCTTGCCGAGCGCGGTGACGGTGATGGTGCCGCCCGTGACGTCGATGAGCTGGCTGGCCTGCAGGCCGTCGTCCTCGGCGTTGATGGTGATATTGCCGCCCGTGACGGTCAGCACGCCGCGACCGACCTCGGTCGCATCCGTCTTGATACCGTCCTTGCATTTGCTGATCAGAATATCACCGCCCGAGATCTTGACGCTGTCGTTGCCCTTGATGGCGTTTTTGACGGCATTGATCTCAAAGCTGCCGCTCTTGATCTTGATATCGTTCTTGCTGCCGATGCCGTTGTTGTAGTTGGCGTTGACGATCAGCTTGCCGTTGCCATTGAAGGTGATATCCTCGGAGGAATACAGGCAGGCGTTGGGTTTGGTATCGGCACCGTTGAAAACGTAGTTTGCGGCGTCGGTCAGTGTGTTGACCGTTCCGTCCCTCAGCTCGATGGTCACCTTGTCGGCACTCTCAATGTAAATGGGGGCGCTGGTCGAGCACGAAGCGGTCAGACCGTCCAGCACGAGCGTAACCCACTCGATCTTGGTGACGCGGACGCGGATCTGTCCGTCGTTGAGCGTGCCGCTCAGCGAGTAAATACCGGGGCGGGTGATCAGAATGGTGTTGCCCTCACGGCTGACGCCCGATCCTCGAGAGGCCTTGAAATCGTCACCTGTGAAGGTGATCTCCCACTCGGACACGCCCTCGACGGAAGGGTCACCGGGCTCTTGGGGCTGATTAGCGCAGGCAGCGACGCAAAGCAGCGTCATGCAAAGCAAAAGGCAAAGAGCACTCAGCTTGAAAACAACGTTTTTCATAATAAATTCTCCTTGTTTATTGATCTAATTCATCGGTCAAGACCAATGATGAGATTTCTTTGTGAGGACGGCTCGCACAACGTGGCGATGCCGCAAAGCAGTAAAACTTGGTCGGGCTCGTAGCCGCATACCGTAGAGAACAGCGAGCTGCCGGGCTCTGCCATAAAGGTACGGGGATCCATGAGCACGAGATTGAAATGCCGTGCCAGATAGGGGGCAAGTGATTGTGAAAAGCTGTCCTTGAGCAGCACGAGCGTGGGGAGGTCGGGACGCGAGGGGTCGCTGACGCGAATATGCGCGTTGGTGCCGCCCAAAAAGACGTTGTATTCGTCGTGCGTGTCAAGCGCAGCAAGATCATAAAGTCCCTGCAACGTGCGTGCTTCGGTGGCGCTGACGATCTCGGTCACGTATCGCTCGTCGCCCTCAAATCGCATGAGCGTGAGGGGCTCGCCGTCCGTCCAATGCATGCCGGACGAGGCGTAGGTCGTGCCGTAAAAATCGTCACACACCGTCTGTGCTTCAAAATCGGTGATGGGATAAGGCTCATAGCCGAGCATGTCGCCCAGGGCAACGTACGCGTAATACGCGCCGAGCGCAGTCCAATGGTGGTCGGTCTTGTACCATACGTCCTCACCGTTTCCGGCTGCCGCGCACAGAGGATCGCGCAGATCAAGCAGCGTGAGTGCCTCGCGCTCACAGCTCTCGTCCAGCCACGACCATACGGCGTAGGCGTGTGACGGATCGTACAGAGTGGGCAGCTTGGTCGTATTCACGTCGATCGAGCGGGGAACGACGGCAAAGGTAAAGGGAATACCGTGCTCGGCCATACGCTCGGAGAACGTGCGCACGGCACGCAGATTGCTCTCAAGATGGTCGCGCTGCTCATCGTTGTATTCCAATCGGGCAATAAGGTAGCCATCTTTGCCAAGCAGGACATTGTTGTTTTGTTGCTTGCCGAGCAGCAGCTCGCCGGCCGCCTTAACGGTTACAAAAGACGAGCGAAAAGGGAACTGATCGGCACAAAAGTCAGAAAGAGATCGGCTCCAACTACCGTCAAACAGGGCATCAGCCGACAGCGTGGGGGCGGTCGTCAGTGCGCGGTTTTCCTCGGGTGAGAAATTCTCATGCTCGCCAAGGCAAAGACCAAGACCAAGTCCGACCACCAGCGCGGCACACACCACGATCAGCACAACGTGCGACGTGCGCGTGCGGTGCGAGAGGGTCTGCTCAACGTTCAGGTATTGTTCGGCAGTCAAGTCCGCCTCGTGCTGCTTGGGCTTCACAAAAAATCCTCCTGATTTCATAAAATAAGCGGGACGATGGCATCACCGTCCCGCCTTTTGATCAGGAGTATTTGACGGTGACGATAAAGCCGCCCACGTTGTCGCCCGAAACGGTATAATTAGCACCATCGGGCAGAGTGATCTCAGTCATAGCCCCCGTTGCGGCCACGTAAAAGACGTCGTAATCGGCGCCGTCCAGCGCTACCTTCATGGGAGTATCCTGCGTGTAGGCACGGATATTGGCAACGTATTCCTCAAGGCACCAGTTGCTCATCATCATGACGTAAGCGTGCACGCCACCAACGTAGCGGAAGCACTCGGTATAGTCGCTCACGCCCGTCTGAGCCGACTTGTCGGCAGGGTAGCGAACGACAAAGCCGTACTTGTGACAGTTGGCGTAGATCCAAGCATAGTCTGCTTTCGAGGAAAGCTCGTAGCTCTTGCCGCCGTCACGGACGTTGAGCGCCATGCAAAGCCCCGTGTGATGGTCGCTGTATCCGGCCTTGGTCGAGCTGCCAAGAGCCTGCTGTTGCTCATACGAGCGATAGCCAACGGTGATCTGGACGTTGCAAAGACCGCTCTGCTGTGAAAAATCCGTCAGCATTTTGGTCATAGCACTGTAAGCGTCAACATCCATCTTTATATTCTCACGGGCAACGAGGAAATATTCATCCTTGGTCTGTGCCTGAACTTGCGAATGATATACGCTGACCAGATGACCGTCGGTCACGGGAAAGACGTATTGGTGCGAAGCGTTGACCAGGATCAGATCTCCTCTGTTGATCTCATCCGAGGTGAGCGAAACGGTCATGTATACGGGCTCTTCCGGCTCGTCGGGCTGCTCGGGCGTCTGCATGTCCGGCTGCTCGGGTTGATCGTGATTACGATCCTTGATGGCAGCGACCACGTTGCACACAAGCAAAATAGCAAAAACGAGAAGCAGCAGCGTAAATGTCACGGCGATGGCCATCAGGGTCAGCTTTTGACGCTGCTCGCGATTGGTACGGTTACTCATAAAGGTAAGCTCCTTTCTCGGATAAAGCATGGGGAAGGTCTTTTTGTATACGAGTGGTAACAAAGAGGCCTTCCCCAACATGGTGTTATTTATGCTGTTTTGGCAGGGAACGCATCAAAGCGCGTCCTTGATGGAGAAGTCCATTCTGCCCTTCTTGTCAAGACCCATGTACTTGACCTTGACGGTGTCGCCCAGCTTGAGGACGTCCTCAACCTTTTCGATGCGCTGGGGAGCGATGCGGGAGATGTGGACCATGCCCTCCTTACCGGGTGCATACTCAACGAAGCAGCCGAACTCCTTGATGCCCGTGACCTTACCGGTGTAGACAGCGCCAACCTCAGGCTCGAACACGATCGCGTCGATGGCGGCCTTGGCAGCAGCAGCCTGCTCGCCGTTGATGGCAGCGATGGTGATGGTACCGTCGTCATCGATGTCGATCTTGGCACCGGTGTCGGCAACGATCTTCTGAATGACCGAGCCGCCCTTACCGATGACCTCGCGGATCTTATCGGGGTTGATGTGCATGGTGGTCATCTTGGGAGCATACTTGGAAACGTCTGCTCTGGGAGCGTCGATCGCCTTGAGGATGACCTCGTCGATGATATAGTCACGACCGGCGTGCGTCTGCTCAAGAGCCTGCTTGATGATCTCGGGCGTCAGACCGTCGATCTTGAGGTCCATCTGGATGGAGGTGATACCTGCGTGAGTACCTGCAACCTTGAAGTCCATATCGCCGTAGAAGTCCTCAAGACCCTGAATGTCGATCATGGTGTCCCAAGAGCCGTCCTCAGCGGTGATCAGACCGCACGAGATACCTGCGACGGGAGCCTTGATCGGAACACCGGCATCCATGAGAGCCAGCGTCGAGCCGCAGACAGAGCCCTGCGAGGTCGAACCGTTGGAGGACACGACGTCGGAAACAAGACGGATCGCATAGGGGAACTCCTCGGGAGAGGGAAGAACGGGAACGAGCGGGCGCTCGGCCAGAGCGCCGTGACCGATCTCACGACGGCCGGGGCTGCGCGTGGGCTTTGCCTCGCCGGTCGAGTAACCGGGCATGTTGTAGTGGTGCATGTATCTCTTCTCGGTGTCGTTGTCGATACCGTCGAGCATCTGAGCCTCGCCCAGCGTACCGAGCGTTGCAACCGTCAGAACCTGCGTCTGACCACGGGTGAACAGACCCGAACCGTGGGTTCTGGGCAGCAGGCCGACCTCTGCGGTCAGAGGACGGATCTGGTTCATGGCACGACCGTCTACACGCTTCTTGTCGACCAGCAGCCAACGGCGCACGATCTTCTTTTGCAGCTTGTAGATCAGCTCCTCCATGATGTCGCCGATCTCGGGATATTCCTCGCCGAACTTCTCAACGATTGCGTCCATGATAGGAACCATCTTGGCATCACGAACCGTCTTGTCGTCGGTGTCCAGAGCCTCCATGATATCGTTCTCGAATGCGGCAAAGACCTTATCGAACATGTCGTGGTCGAGCTCGCAAGAGGGATATGCAAACTTTTCTTTGCCGATCTCGTCAACAATGGCGTTGATGAACTCCAGCACGCCCTGGTTTTCCTTGTGAGCGAGCATGATAGCCTCGTACATGACGTCATCGGGCACCTGGTTTGCACCGGCCTCGATCATGACGACCTTGGTGGTGGACGAAGCAACGGTCAGCTCAAGGTCGGAAACCTTGCGCTCAGCCTCGTTGGGGTTGACGATCAGCTTGCCGTCGACAAGACCGATGTGAACGCCCGAGATGGGGCCGTTCCACGGAATGTCCGAGATGGCAAGAGCAGCCGATGCACCGATCATAGCGGCGACTTCGGGCTCACAATCGTGATCGACCGACATAACGGTCAGCGTCAGCGCGACGTCGTTGCGCAGATCCTTGGGGAACAGGGGACGGATGGGGCGGTCGATCACGCGAGAGGTCAGAACGGCCTTCTCGGAGGGCTTACCCTCTCTCTTGAGGTAACCGCCGGGAATCTTACCTGCTGCGTACATTCTCTCCTCGAAATCAACCGAGAGAGGCAGGAAATCGATACCGTCGCGGGGCTTTGCGGATGCGGTTGCACAGCAGAGCACACAGGTGTCACCGTAGTGCACCATGACCGAACCGTTGGCAAGACCTGCGACCTTACCCGTCTCAAGGACGAGGGGACGACCGGCCAGCGTGTAGCGGAAGGTCTTGTGGTTCTTGAACTGCATTTGCGAGCTTGTGATAGTGGTAGACATTTGTTTCCTCCGTAATTTTGTTTTTATTTTTTACGAGGCGCTCGCCGTGGTTTAGCAATTATCTCGGCGTCTTTCACGCGGGGGAGAGGCGCTGAAATAATGGCTAATCCGAAGCAAGTGCTCTCGTTTGGGAACGTCTTTTGGGATTTTAACAATACGGAGTGAAGATAGAAAGGCTTACGCCGCTATCCTCACTCCGTCTGTTTGCAATTACTTTCTCAGATTCAGCTTAGCAACGATCGCACGGTAGCGCTCGATGTCAACCTTCTGCAGGTAGCCCAGAAGATTTCTTCTGTGACCAACCATCTTCTGCAGGCCGCGACGGCTGTGGAAGTCCTTGGGGTTAGCCTTCAGGTGCTCGGTCAGGTCAGCGATTCTCTTGGTAAGGATAGCGATCTGGACCTCG
Organism: Eubacteriales bacterium; assembly: GCA_045543375.1. Taxonomy (GTDB): domain Bacteria; phylum Bacillota; class Clostridia; order Oscillospirales; family CAG-272; genus SIG644. Next base: position 23,581 of record JAZQMI010000076.1, read on the forward strand.
GGCGAGCCGGTGTCACCCTCGTGGGTTGCGTGAGCGGCGATGATAGTCTGCTTTTCTTCTTTCTGCATTGCCATGGTAGTTATTCACCTTTCTTTGAATTTTTTGAACAGCGGCTGACTCAGAGATCGGTGGGTGAATGCACTGCATAGAGAGCAGTCCGATATCCGAAGCCCGGGTCAACGCCATACGGATAGCATTATACCACAGTCTTTTCCATTTGTAAAGAGCTTTTTCAATATTTTTTTGTTTTTTTCTTTCTTTTTTCATTAAAACGGGAGCCGAGCACACCGGGAAGCCCCACAACGACCAGAAAAACGCCGAAGGTACGCCTGATCCAGACCTCGGGTAGCGCGAGAGCCAGGCGCGTTCCGAGGTACGCCGCCGGAAGTCCTCCTGCAATCATGAGGAGAACCGCGCCAAGCCGAATGTGCCGCCGAGAGAGGTGGACGATCATGGACGATGCAGCCGCAAACAGAAAGAAGAGAAGGTTGAGCCCCTGTGCTTCAAGCTGTGAGTTGCCCCGCAGCAGCGTCAGGTACAATACCATCAGCCCGCCCGAACCAATGCCCATGCCCGAAAGTGCCGCGACGATAAGCGTCACGATCATATCAACTGCCATCATAGAAATATCTCCTTTAATCCCGAACGATCATCAGCACACCCGAGATCAGAACGATCAGCGCGAACAATCGCTTGAGCCAGTCCACGCGCAGCTTGTCCAGCAGATAGGCACCGAGCACGCCCCCCACCACCGAGGGCAGCAGCAGAGGGGAGAACGCGACCAGGTCCAGTGCTCCCGCACGGGCATAGTATATCGCAGAAAACACCGAAACGGGCAGCATGACCGATAGTGCCGTCGCGTAGACGTCACGCTGTGCGGCAAGTCGGGGCTCCGAATCGGGAGAGAGCCGCCGATATGCCCACAGCCGCATGGTGTAGACGAGCAAAATGCCTCCGCCCGCACCGAGCAGACCGTTGAGGAGCCCCGCCGCTCCGCCGAGCAGTATCAAGATCAAGGTGCTCCGTCGAGCGAGTGTCGACGGTGCCGTGCGTTCGATTGCCATGGGAAGCCCCCCTTCTTCGCTTTCAAGTAAAAATAATTTTATAAAAATCTTGCAATGGCACTTGCAAAACGGGGCAAATAATGGTATACTATACTAAATATATCTACATGTTGCGCCCGCAGCGTGCCCGGATATGCTTATTTTGGGTTGCAGCGCGTCGATTTAGCAAAAAACAATACAGGAAAATGATGGTCGCATCGGCCATGTTCCGAAAAAATATCAGATCGGGAGGAACGAAATTTGAGCGCAAAAAAGAAAAAGAGCTGGTTTGAAGCCCTTTGCACCATGGACGAGCGCCCCCAACCCAAAAAGAACAGCCGCTCGTCAGCGGGTAAAACGAGCCGCAACGATACAAGCAGGGTGCGCGTGAGCAGTCGTGCGGCAAACCCATATCCGGACGACGATCTGCCGCCCTTTGACGATACGCCGAGCGAGCCCATCAACACCGATTCCGTGCTTGGTAAACCCAAAAAGACCTCGCCGTCTACCCACCCCTCGTCGTCGCGTGCGCGCTCGACGACAAGTAAGAGTACGGCCGCTGCGCATCGCCGGAATGGCGCAAAGAGCAGTCGCTCGACTACTCATGCAAAAAAGCAAAATAAGCCGCTACCCGCCGAGATCGCCTACCGCATGCAGCCCTACCTTGCACTGTTCTTCGGCACGCTGCTTGGCATCATGCTGCTTCTGTCGGCCGTCATCAGCGGCGGATCGTACGATTTTACGGTAGCCACGCATCCCTTCCGCTGGGTGGGCTATCACGTCGAGCGATTGCTGTTCGGTATGATCGGCTACGGCGCATTCCTGATGCCTGCCGTGCTCGTCTATCTTGCCGTCGAGCGTATTCGTGAGGGCAAGGAATACACAAGTCGCGGACGCGGCTTTGTGGGCATGGGCATTCTCGTCCTGCTTCCCACCGTTATACACACCTGCATGATTGATGCTGGCGGCGCCGGCGGTGCTCTTGAAACGTGGAGCATCAAAGAATTGTATACCCTTGGCGCGGACAAGCTGGGCGGCGGCGTCGTGGGCGGCTTGCTCGGCAGAGTGTCCTTTTATGCCCTTGGCATCATCGGAACGCTCATTGTCGACTGTGCCTTGATGCTGGTGCTGCTCATGCTGTTCTTCGGCGTGACGCCGCGATCGCTGTGGAATGCGTGTTGTGAGTGGCGCGACGCTCGTGCCGCACGTGTGAGCGAATATCGCGATCGTGAGAGGGAAAAGCCGGTTGCAACGAGTAAAAAGGAAGAACCGCTGATGCTTGCCGAGAGCGCGTATACGGCAAGACCTGCAAAGCAGGATAAGCGCAAGCAAAAGGAGATCGAAAAGCCTTCGGACTCCGATGAGGATGCTACCTATCTCGATCCCACGCAAGCGCTGCTCGCGCAGGGTAAAAAGCAGCGCAAAAAGGAGCGCCCCGCCACCGAGGCGGACGATCCGTACAGCGCCTACGACATGCCTGCCTTCGAGCAGGCAACCGATGAGCCCGCACCCATTGAGGCGGTCAACGAGCTCAGCAGACAGGATATCGAAGCGATGGAGCGCGCCTATGCTGCCGGCAGCTCGGTGGCCAAGGTGCTTGATGCCGAGGAGGAAAAAGAAGAGGATATCCTTGAGCGCGAGATGGTCAGCTATCCCGACCGCGCCGAGATCGACCTCGACGCCCCCGATGCGACCGTGTCACCGCTCGAGCTGCCCGTTGAGGACGGCGGAGTTGAGATCCCCGAGGAGATCGCCGACTATCAGGACGGCTTTGATTACAGCATGGAATCGGCAGAAAACGAGGACGTGGTCGACGGCACCGAGGTCATCGGCGGCGTGACCGTTCAGATCGAGCGACTGTCCGAGGACGAAAAGTCGCGCGGCGAGGTCATCGCCGAGGTCAAGGAGGAGCTGCCCAAGCGAAAGCCGTACGTCTACCCGACGCCCGACCTGCTCAATCCGCCCAAGCCTCACAATGCAGCCAAAGAGCAGGAGATCCGTGCCAAGATGCAAAAGCTGCACGCTACGCTGACCAATTTCAAGGTACGCGTGGAGGGCATGTCTTACGTCTGCGGTCCGTCGGTCACCAGATACGAGGTGCGCCCCGCACCCGGCGTGCGCGTCCGCTCGATCGCCAATCTGGCCGACGATATCGCCATGAGCCTTGCCGCCAAGAGCATTCGTATCGAAGCACCGATTCCCGGCAAGGAAGCCGTGGGTATCGAGGTGCCCAACGCTACGCGTGAAACGGTCTATCTGAGCCGCCTCATTGACTCGGACGATTTCCGCGGTCGCTCCAGTAAGCTGACCGCTTGCCTTGGCGAGGACGTTGCGGGCAATCCCATTTTGTTTGATATTGTCAAAATGCCTCACTTGCTCGTCGCAGGTACGACGGGATCGGGTAAATCGGTTTGTATCAACGACTTTATCATGAGCCTTGTCTACAAATCCACGCCCGACGAGGTCAAGATCATTTTGATCGACCCCAAGCAGGTCGAGTTTACCGTGTATCAGGATATGCCGCACCTGATGGCACCCATCGTGTGCGATCCCAAGCGCGCGGCGGCCGTGCTCAATCTGGCCGTGCTGGAGATGGAAAAGCGCTTCCAGATGATCCGCAGCGTCGGCGTGCGTGATATCATGGGCTATAACGCTATCACCGAAAACGACCGCTACGAGCATCCGTATATGCCCCAGATCGTCATTATCATCGACGAGCTTGCCGACCTGATGATGCAGGCCAAGGATGAGGTCGAGACGGCCATCGTCCGTCTGGCGCAAAAGGCGAGAGCCGCAGGTATGCACCTCATTATCGGTACCCAACGTCCGTCGGTCGACGTCATTACGGGTCTGATCAAGGCCAACGTGCCCTCGCGTATCGCGTGCACGGTGGTTTCGCAGGTCGACTCGCGTACCATTCTTGACATGGCGGGCGCTGAAAAGCTGCTCGGTATGGGTGATATGCTGTACGCACCCGTCGGCAGTCCCAAGCCCTTGAGAGTGCAGGGCGCCTTTGTCAGCGATCAGGAGGTCGAGCGCATTGTCGACTTCATCAAGCGCAACAACGATCCCGTCCGCTACGATCAGGAATTCCTTGATAACCTTGACCGCGAGGCACAGATGATCGGCCAGAAGCGCACGCCCGATATGGACGACGAAGGTGAGAGTGCCGACGGTCAGGATCCCAAATTCTATGAGGCCTTGCGTATCGCGGTGGATAATAACCGCATCTCGACTTCGCTGCTTCAGCGTATGCTGTCCATCGGCTACGGTCGCGCCGCCAAGATCATCGACGAGATGGAGCGCATGGGCTTCGTCGGCCCCGCCGTGGGCAACAAGCCGCGTGAGATCCGCATCACCAAGCAGGCGTATGCCGAGCTGATTATGAATAAGGAAGATTAAAAGGAAATCCGCAGGAGCGGCGTGATATGCTCAGCAGAGAGAATACCGCACCGCTCCCGTGCATACACGCAGATGCCAAGAGAAAGTTCTGATGTCGGACAAATGATGATAAAGCAAAGCAAGCCGCCAACTCATCGGTTGACGGCTTGCTTTTTATTGCCGATTGGCTCGCTCGACCAACGCGCGGCAAACGTTTTCCACGTATTCGAAATCACCGCGTGCGATGGCTTTCTTTTCGGCTTCGCCGATGCCGATGCCGACGCCAAGCGCACCGGCCGCCAGAAAATCGGCGATATTATCAAGACGAACGCCGCCGACTGCCAGAAAGCGCACGTGCGAGAGCGGTGCACGCACGGCTTTGACGTAGGCAGGCCCCATGGTGCTGACGGGGAACAGCTTGACGAAATCCGCACCTGCGCGGTGCGCCGTCATGGCTTCTGTCGGTGTCAGCGCACCGGGAATGGATACGAGCCCCGACGCTTTGGTCGAGCGAATGACTTGCTCGTTGGTATCGGGGGAAATGATGAATTTGCCGCCCGCCTGCTTGGTCAGCAGCACCTGCTTCTCGGTCAGTACGGTGCCTGCACCGACGAGCATTCTGCCCTCCATGCGCTTTGAAAGCATACCGATCGACGCGGCGATCTCCTCATCGGGCGTTCGCCCCGTGGCGTCGTAGGTGCATTCCATCAGACGGATGCCGCCGCGGTACATGGCCTCGGCCAGATCGGCGAGCTTCTCGGTGGGTACGCCGCGGACGATCATAATGATCTTCTCGTTCAAAATTTGTTCTATGGTCGCGTTCATTGTCGTTCTCCTTTTCATTCGATGTAATAAGCGATGGCGGCCAAACGTTTGGTTGCTGCCTCAAGCGATGAAATAATAGCGTATTCGTCCTTGGTGTGGATGAAATCACCCGCCACGCCAATAGAATCCACGGTGGGAAGACCGACCTCGCTCGCGTAGGCGGCATCCGAGCCGCCAAGGCTCGTGCGTGCCGTTGCCTTGGGAAGCCCGACCTTGTCGTAAATGCGGTTGATCTGCTCAAACAGCGCACGGTTTGCTGCCGTTTGCTCCATGGCCGGGCGCAAGGCTACTTGCTTGACCTCACACGTTGCTCCAACGTAAGGGGTATCCGCTACGCGCATCACGGTGCGTCGTGCCTCGTCAAGCTCGCGGACCGTCCAAAAACGAATATCCGCAGTAAAACGGCACTCCTCGGGCACGGTGTTTTTGGCCGTGCCGCCCGAGATCAGCCCACAGTTGCAGGTCAGACCGTCTGCATCCTTCATGCGCTCAAGCTCAACGATCTTGTGTGCTGCCTCGCATATCGCGCTGATACCCTCGGGGCATCTTGATGAGTGAATGGGCTTGCCGCGAACGATGAATTCAAATTGTACGATGCCTTTTCTTCCGAGCACCAGCGTCTCTCCCTTGGTGCTCTCGCAGTTCAGAAAAGCAACGGCATCCTTGGCCTCTTGCAGAATAATGCGAACCGTTTGCTTGTTGCTCGGCGTGCTGTTGAGTTCTTCGTCCGTCTGTGCGATCAGCTTGACCGGACGGGCTGCATATCCCATGTCCTTGAGCGCATGTAAGGCCGCAAGGGCTGCGACGACACCACCCTTGCAATCCATGACGCCCGGACCGTATATGCAATCACCTTCACGTCGGACGGCAGGCGTGCCGAATGAGTCGACGGGGTGAACCGTATCAATGTGCCCCGAAAACACCACGGGAGCCGCTGTCGCATTCGGATTGAGCGTCATGCAGACAAGATTGCCCGCACGCTCTTGCGGAAATACCTCGACCGTAAGCCCTATGTCACGACCAAGCTGTGCCAGATAGGCAGATGCCGCATCGACGCCCGCTTTGTTGCTCGTCAGGCTTTCGATCAGCGCAAGACGCTCCCAGACGTCGACGTAGTAGTCGCGTCGCTTTTCAATATGCTCAAATAATTTTGCACAGTCCATTTGCTATAACCCCCGCGTTATCCTATGCTCCAAAGATATTCGAGCGCCGCTCGCAATCTTGCGCATTCCAGGGCGTTCTCACCGTCGATGGCGCTGCTGTTTTTCAACCTCTCGTAGTAGTCGGCAAAGCTCTGCTCGTTTTTGAGAATACCGATAGCCCCCACGCTGTGTGGCATGTCGTTTGCCCGCATGAGCGCGAGCAGCTCGTCGTTGTTTTGCAGCTCACCGTTGAAATGATTTTGCAGCAAAAGACCAACACCCACGATCTCACCGTGCAGATAAGGACGCGCCTCGCAGTTGAAGATGACGCGCGTGATCTCGTAAAACTTGTGTGCGAGTGCGCATTGATTGGAGCCGCGTGCGATACCGCTGATAACGCCCGTTGCGGCGATGGTGGTAAAGATCAGTCGTTCGAGCTCGGGGGAGAGCACGCCGCCTTGTGCGTCGGCAATGCAGGGCGCTGTCCTCTCCGAGAGCAGGCGAAAGGAATACTTGGACATTTCATAGGCGTAATCAAGACCGAGCGGACATTCGCTCGCGTCCTCGCGGTAGCGTTGCTTGATCTCAACAAATTTGGCAAGTGCGTCGAATACACCGGCCAGCAGCAGCCGCGTCGGCTGTGCAGCAACGATGGCCGTATCGACGATGACGGCATCGACTTCGCGCGTGTAGTGCAGCGAACCTACTGTCTGACCGTCGGGCGTGTAGCGCACGCTGAGCGGCGTGTAAGCGGCGCAGGTCGCCGACGAGGTGGGAACGTTGATGAGCGGCAGAGCGGCAAAGTGGGCGATCAGCTTGGCAAAGTCCATGATCACGCCGCCACCGACGCCGACGATGACGTCAAGCCCTTGCTCCTTGGCAAGCTCGGCAAGCTCCCGGGCACGCTCCTCGTTGCAGGTGCCCTCGTGTTGTTCAAAGTGATAGCAGGGGCACGCCCGGCTCACGCTGCTTTCGATTTGTTGCCGTGTCAATGCCAGCGCAGTCTTGCCGCCGACAATGAGCGGCGCGCTGCCAAGACGTAATACCTCCGCACCGCATTGACGCAAAATACCGGCTTCTTGCAAATATCTACCGCAGCCAATGCGAAACGATGCTTCCTTGATGGGCATATCCATTTCCTCCTCAGATAAAACAGGTGGTTGACATGATTATATTTTAATGCTATAATTGTGTAAAGTAAATTGGTTTTTTTGCGCAAGATTTCAGAAATGTTGCTATGGAGGGCTTATGATATTCAGTAGCTACGCAGAGCAAAAAGAGCAGCTTGCGGGCGTGAGCCTTGTGAGCTGCGGTCACGTGTTCGCGCACCCTGGGCGTGAGATCTTCCGCCCGAACGGGCGAGAGGACTGGCTGTTATTTTACGTAGCCAAGCAAAGCGAAACGTTCTTTTTGAACGGGACAGTCAACGCGCCTGCCGGCTCGTTTTTGCTGTTCGCGCCGGGCGAGAAGCAGCATCACGTCTATCAGGGGGAAAAGACCGCCGAATTTTATTACGTCCACTTCAAATGTGACGCCTTGCCGGAGGGCATCACCCTGAGGACGTCGCACGTGTATACCGCGCCGCCGCAACAGCGGATATGCGACATTTTTGAGGAAATCATTCAGAGCACGCAGAAAAAGCAAGCGGGCTATGAGGTCATTGGCGTTGCTCGCCTTTTGCATCTGCTTGCCTTGCTTCAGGGCGAGATCGATCAAACCGTGGCTGAACAGTCGGGATCGTGGAGCAGCGTTGCTCGCGCCGTCCAGCACATGAACCGATATTGCGACAGCAATCTTGATCTGCAGGACTACGCCGCCATGTGCTGTATGAGTAAATATCATTTTTCGCGCGTGTTCAAAGAGGTCACGGGCACCTCTCCGATCGAATATCGCAACCGCATCCGCATCGAGCACGCCAAGGAACTGCTGCAAAACGGGTATCTGTCCGTCACCGAAATCGGCGAATCGCTGGGCTATACCTCGCCCTCTTATTTCAGCGACGCCTTCAAAAAGCAGCTTGGCATCTCGCCCGTGGAATATCGGAAATTCAACAAATAAAAAAAGGGGGGCGCACGGCATCCGTCAAGGACACCGTGCGCCTTTTTCTTATTTTATGTGGGTGGAATTATGCTTTGTTGATGCTGCGCAGATACAGATTGCGCAAGGGGGCGGTGTTGAACCGCAAAATGGCCACGGGCAAAAGGCTCAGGATCAGATTGACAAGCGCGATGGGCATGCCGATGGCAGGGGCAGAGCACCAGGGCAGGAGCAAAATGAGAAAGCCGAGCGCCGCGTTGCAGATGTGAATGACGACGCCGTAGTTGGACTCAAGCAGAAAGCGGGCAAGATAGGCGGGATCGCTTGGCGATACGAATTCACTTTTGTGAAAATTGGTAAAGCCGCCAAGCTCGGGGATCAGATCCTTCCATTCGTTGATGCACACGCGGCGGTAAAAGGTGCGCTCACGCTTACCGACCGAAAAGGCTCGCCCGTCGGGGCGAAACAGTCGCTCGGGCAGACGGCGAATGACAAAGGCCTGAAGACCGTCCCATGCGATGACGGATACCGTGCCGAGCAATGTCGATAGCGCGATTTGCCACCATGTCATATCCTGCGAAGGGCACAGCACGTTGGTCAGAGCGATGAGCAGCATTGAGCCAGCAATGATGATCAAATAGAGCATGACGCATCCTCCTTGTCGCTTTTTTCGGTCGTATAGGTGAGGGGAATGCCGTAAAAATCCTCGTAGGTCTGCTTCCAGACGGCGTAGTTATAATCGCACATGCGCGCGGCGTTCTCTCGCACGCTCAGCGTGGGATCCGGCTCAATTGCGGGCAAAATGTGCACCGTATAAGCCTGGATCGGGAAGCCGTCCGCGCCGATGCGGTCGGTGTCCTGCATGGTGAGGAAAAAGGGAAGAACAGGCGCGCCTGCCTCAGCGGCAAAATGGAAAGCACCCGGCTTCAAGGGACGAGGCTTGCGGTAGTTCCACCACATGCCTTGCTCGGGGTAAATGAGTATCTTTTCGCCGCGACCGAGCAGAACGGGAAGACTGTCACGGAATTCGCGGAAGACCTTGCGGTCGGACGCGAGCGGCAGCGTGTTGCAATGGCGGAAAAAGAAGCCGTAAATACCGCCAAATGAGGTATAATTTCCTTCGCGGATGATCTTATAAAGACGGCGATGCCCCAACTGCTTCTGAATGACCTTGAAGACGGCGTAGTTGTCGTTGGCGTTGAAGTGATTGGCTGTAATGATAACACCCCGATGGGCGACGGCCAGATAATTTTCAAGTCCGCGAACCCCTTTGATGACCAGCTCGCCTTTTTTGATGCGGCGGTCGAAAAAGCGCTTGGCGATCTGATTGGCAAGCTCGCGCGCGATGCGCGTCGACAGCTTTTTCCCAAGATAATCGACCTCACCGGGACGGAGCGGTCTTGTGGGGGGATCGTTTTCCACGTCTCGATCAAAATATCCAAGACGCTCGTATTCTTCGATGCGACGCAGCACCTCAAGTCTGTCTTGTGCCAGTTCCATTTTGATCTTCCTCCTTGCGTGTTTTATACGAGAATGCCTTCTTTCGCTTTGGCGGTGTCACAGAGCGCCTGCTTGACAAGATTGTCATATTGCAGATGATCGTTGTCGATCTGCGCTTGCGAGTAGGTGTCGCGCATGTTGTACAGCATGGCGGCGTAAGGCGTCATTTCGGCGTATTTCCAAAATTCGTCTTCAAAGCGAACGCCCTTGTAGTGCCAGGGCTTCCAGTTGATTTTGTAGTGAATAATGTTGAGCGGAGTATCAAGGCTGACATCGTGCCAGGCCGTTTTATTCCAGCCGCTGTCCAGCTTGTAATAATCGCCGCGGCACAGCACGTTCAGATAATCCTGATCCTGCGTGACGCGGAAGGTGCGGCGGCCAAGCAGCTCGACGAACTGCTCCTCCAGCTTGACGCGGCGCATTTTTTCAAGGTTCATGACCATAATGCCTGCGCTGAAATAATCCTTTCGTGCAACGTCGAGCACCTCCTCAACGTAGGTGCCGAACACGTCCACGTGCAGCATGACCTCCTCGGGCGCGGCTGCCAGAATGCAGTCGCCCATAGGAACGTCGTACAGCGCAGCGACATCCCCCGTGAGCACGATGTCGCAGTCCAGATATACACCGCGCGCATATTGAGGAAACAGGGCAGGGATGAAAAAGCGATAGTAGGTCGTTTTGGTGTAATAATCGCGCAGATGCAGCATGTCACCAAGGGCGTCAAGCTTTTCAGTGACCTTGACCGTCTCGATGCTCACGTTATGCTGAGCCATGTCGCAAAGGTTGGCGGCGTGCTCGTCGCTCAAGCGGTCGATCAGAATATAAATGTGATACTGACGGTCAGGGCAAGCGTTATCGATCAACGAGCGCAACGCGACCGCAAGATAGGGCGCGTAATTGTCGTCAACGGCAAAGAAAATGGGAATGATTGCAGATTTCTTCATGGTTTGCCACCTTTCTGTGGGATGAGATGAGCGAATGCGCGTTTGTCGAACTACGCGGCGCTCACGGTGATCTTATTATATTTCAGATGAACGTCAAGGTCAAGAAACCGTTGGTCCCGGATGCTCTACACCGTAATGAGTGTCACTCCACGAAAAGAAAAAGCCACTCTACTGTTGGTAGAGTGGTAAAAAGATGCGATTTCCGAGCATCTCACAGAAAAAAGGACTGCCGTACAGCAGTCCTTTTTTCTGTCGATCGTTTGTCGAGCGGAAGAATTACTTCTTCTCCTTGACCTTGGAATCCTTACCGATCTTGTCACGCAGGTAGTACAGCTTTGCGCGTCTTACCTTGCCGTAACGGATGATGTCGACCTTGACAACGTTGGGAGAGTGGATCGGGAAGATCTTCTCCACGCCGCAGCCGTAGGAAATACGTCTGACGGTGAAGGTCTCGGAGATGCCGCCGCCGTTCTTGGCGATGACGGTACCCTCGAACATCTGAATTCTCTCGCGCGTACCCTCAACGATCTTGTTGTGGATGCGAACGGTGTCACCGATATTGACCTCGGGGACTTCGGTCTTAAGTTGCTCGTTTACAAAAGCTTTGATCAAATCCATGGTAAAGCCCTCCTCATAATATCCGGATGTTCATGCGAGCATGCAGCGGACCACCCTTTCTCCGTGCCGTCACGGCAGAGCCGCGCGCACAAAGTGCACCTATTATAACACATCTTTTTCTGAATTGCAAGCCCTTTTTTGCAATTTTTTTGAGATTTTTGCAGTTTTGGTGGAAATTATTGCTTTTCGGCGCGTTCTTTGAGCCACAAACGTACGTTTTTCCAAAGCGGAAGAGCACAAAGAAGCGCGACAAGAGCGAACAGACCGATGCTATACCACACCCACCCGCGTACCTCGGCACTCATCAGGGCAGCCATAACGGACAGAAGTACCAGATTGAGCACCAACCACACAGGCGCACAGCGGTAAGGAATGGAGCGGCGTGTCGAGAGCAGACGGACGATGAACACCAGCAGATAGGACAGCGCCGTGGCAATGGCCGCACCGAGCGGTCCGTGAGTGGGGATCAAAATGAAATTGAGCACCAGATTTGATACCGCGCCGATCAGCGCCGTGACAAACGAGGCAAGCCCGCGTCGCTCGACCATGTAGACCGAAGCGGAAAAGTTGCCAAGTGCTGACAGCGCCGTTGCCAACAGCAGCACGGGCACGAAGCGCCACGCGTCGGCAAAGGACGGATCGAACAACAAGGCGGCCATAGGACGACACAATAGCATCATGCCCGCCGACGCTAAAAACAGAAATCCGGCGTAGCCTTTGAATATCTTGGAGAAAAAGGCGGTGAGCGAGCGGCGTCGTGCGCGTTGCTGCGCATCGGTTTCCGCCTCGCTTACACGGCGATTTTCTACCACGGCAGAGAACTGCCAAGCGTCGATGAAAATGCCCGATGCCATAATGAGCAGATTGGGAATCTTATATGCCGCGGCGTACAGACCGTTTTGCGCCTCGCCGCAAAAGTAGGTGACCATATAGCGGTCGGATGCGTTGGTGATCCACCAGCACACCGAGGCGGGAATGAGCAAAAGGCAATAGCGCAGCATGGCGCGTATCATATTGCGATCAGCCGCACCGGGACAAAGGTATCGCCACAGTCGGCACAAGATGATCAAAAACAGCGAGGTGCAAAGATCGGCAAGAATGATGCTTAAAATATAGCCGTTGACGCCCATGGAGAGCGGCAGCAAAAACAGCAGATTAAAGCCGATGTTCAGCGCGGTATTGAGCACACCTTGAATGGCAAAAAGTTGGTATGCACCCTGCGCCCGCACGAAATCGGACACGAAATAGTGCAGATTGGCGCACAGCACGTAGGCGAGAATGAGCCAGACATAGTCAGTAAAATAAGGAATGAGATAGAGCAGGGGGGAGAGCAGGGCGAAGCCCATCGAGGCAATGGCCAGTATGCAGACGCCCGCACTGAATACCGTCGTGCGATCGCGGCGACTGCGTGCCTCGGCGGCAAAGCGGAAAAAGCCGCTTGACAGCCCCGCACAAGCCAAGGGAATGAGCAGATTGGCCGCGCTTGAGATCAGATCGGCCGTTCCGTACTCCTCTTTGGTCAGTATATAAGTATAGAAGCGGATGAGCAAAAAGACGAGCAGCTTGGAACCAAGGCGCCCGACACTCAGGGCTATCGTATTGAGCGTCAGCGTTCTTTCGCGTGCACTCGGTTGCGGTGTCACGGTGCGATCCACTCCTTTCAAAATCAGCGTTATACCATAGTATAGCACAATTTTTTGCCAAATGCAATTACTTTCATCGCAAAAAGAAAAATTCTTGCGTCGAAAAAAACGGTTGCATTTTGTCGGGAAATATGATATACTGTCGAGGCAAGAATAACAAGGAGTGAATATATGTTGAAAGATTTGCTGGAACAAAAGAATATATGGATGTTTGATTTTGACGGAACACTGGTCGATTCGATGGGTATGTGGTACGAGGTGGACAAGGCTATTCTCGCCCGCCACGGCGTGAGCGCCCCCGAGGGCTTTTCGGATATGCTGGTTCCGCTGAGCGAGCAGGAAACGGCGCAATGCTTTCTCGATCTTGGCTGTCGGGGTACGGTCGAGTCTATTATGCAGGAGATCAACGAGCTTGCCGATCATGAATATGCGACGAGTATTTCGCTCAAGCCGGGCGTTAAGGCGGTGCTGGATGAGCTCAAAAATCACGGCGTCAAATTGGCGCTGGTCACGGCGGCAACACTGCCCCGCATTTTGCCTTGCCTTGACCGCAACGGGCTGTCGGGATACTTCAATCTTATTCTGAATTGCGATGCTGTTGGCCTTCCCAAATCCGATCCCGATATCTATCGCACGGCGCTGGATTATCTGAAGGGAAAGCCGGAGGATGCGGTGTTTTTCGAGGACAATCTCACGGCATTGCGCGCCGCTTCGTCAATCGGTATCACTACGGTGGGCGTTTACGACGACCACGCCGCTCGCTATTGGGAAGACATGCAAAAGGCGGCGACCGTCGCGCTGCGGTCGTATGAGGAGATCGGCCTCTGAACGGACTTTTTGTACATGTTGCCATAATATATTAAGGAACGTTTTTTCGCCACCGTCGAAGGAACGTTCCTCTTTTGTTGATTGTGCACATAAGAAAAAAGAATGTCTTGTCTAAAGTGATGAAATCGACATTTGGAAGGGAAAATAAGCATTTTTTGATTGACAAAAGTACCATTTTATCTTATAATAATGTTACTATGAATATTTTTTCAGGAGGAACATTATGAAAAACCAATGGAGCAGATTGCTGACGCTGGCTCTGGCACTTTTGATGGTGCTCTCTTGCCTTGCGTTTGTAGGCTGCGGTAACGACACGCCGAAAAATCCCTCGAATGATCCCGGCACTACCCCCGGAAGCGACCCCACTCCCGATTCCAGCAAAGGTGAGGACTATCTGCTGAGCATTCCCAAGCAGAACTTTAACAATAGGACTTATACTTTCTTTGCCCCCGAGGGTATGCGTGAGAAAGAGGTCTATTTCGAGTCCGAGGACGATGCGCTGGGCGATACGGTTGAAACGGCTATCTTCTACCGTAACAACCGCGTAGGCGAATATTTTGGCATTGATTTTGAAATCGTCACCGACCCCAACGGCGGTTGGGATAAGAAGGACGCCTTCATCAGCCGCATTCAGCAGAGCTATCAAGCAGGCGATCAGGACTTCCAGCAGATATCCGTTTACGAGGCGTACGCTGCTCAACTGGCCGTGCTCGGTCTGGCTGCTGACGCCAATTCTCTGGAGTCGATCGATTTCTCCAGCCCCTGGTACGTACAGAGCTGGCAGGAGAACACGCTCATCAACGATCGCAGCTACATGGTTCTGAGCGACCTTTCTTACTCCATGTGGAAGTACATCAACGCGATGTATTTCAACAAGCAGATCTCCGACGAGCTTGGCATCACCGAGGCGCTTTACACCATGGCTGAGGACGGCGAGCTGACGCTGGATTACGTCATGAGCTGCGCAGAGGTCGTCGCTGAGGACGACGGTAACGACCTGTGGGATGAAAACGACAAGTACGGTATCTGCTTCAACACCTTCAACTGCCGCGCCTTCCTGACCTGGTTCGACGTTCCCGTCGTAGCCATGAACGAGGACGGTGAGTACGAGGACGTTTATTACAGCGAGAAGTCCGAGAGCGTTTTTGCAACCATGCACTCCTACATTTTCGATAACAACTACGTCTACATGAACAACAAGGTCAACCCCAACGACCACAATAACTTCTCGGTCACCATTCCCATGTTCATGGAAGACAGACTGCTGTTCCTGCCCGCAACGCTGGAGAGATCGCAGGATCTGCGTGAGATGGACGGCGCATTCGGTATCCTTCCCATGCCTAAGTATGACGAGCAGCAGAAGAATTACCGCTCGCACTCCAACGATACCTTCACGGTATTCATGTTCCCCGCACAGTCTGACGATCTTGAGTTCTGCGCTACCGTCTTTGATGCACTGAGTGCAGAGAACAAGTATTCGGTCATTCCCGCATACTACGATGTCGTGCTCAAGGGTCGTACGACCAAGGATGAGCAGTCCATCGCTATGCTGGATCTGATCCGCGACAATCTGTACTTCGATTTTGCTATGGCTCACCTGGCATCTCTTGGTAACATGTGGACGCACTTCGGCGGTGCTATCGCCAACCCCAATAACACCAGCTTCAAGTCTACTTACGACACGCAGTCCTCCATGTATCAGGAAAAGCTTGACGAGATCATGGAAGCTTACTGGAATATCCGCTAAATCCGATTGGATCTGATTGAATACAACCGAACGGGCCCCA
>JAZQMI010000077.1:0-12690 GCA_045543375.1 Eubacteriales bacterium
GCCGCCACCGCCGAAGTTCTGCTTGGCAGAGGTAGCCTTACCGTTGTAATCAATGCCGCCCGTGGCGTAGCCCATCGAGATCTTGGACACGGGAATGATGGTCGTACCCGAGTTGGTCAAAATGGGATCGCCGATGATGGTGTTGGAGTCCACCAGCGTGCGCAGATTCTGGAGAGAGGTTTGAATGATGTCCTGCAGCTTGTTTTCGCTTGCCATGAGAGTGACCTTCCTTTCCATATTGGTTCAAAAAATGTGAGGTTCAACATTATTTATGCTTCATCATGTGACCGACCGCGCGGAAAACGGTACGGATCGCAATGCTGATGACGTGATGGACGCGGAGCGTGAAGCGGATTCGCACGTCAGCGCGACAACGCTCGCTCGTGTAATCGACGGCCACACCGTAGCGTGCAGCGTCGCGGATGCGCAAATGAGAGAAGTCGTTGAGCACCTCGGTCAGGGCTGCCAGTGCGGCACACACGCCGCCGTAAAGAATGGCCGTTTGTGCTGCGTCGGGCGTGGCGACCGTGATAGCCAGCCGATCGACGCTGACGCGTGCGTGCTTGAGTGAGCAGTGCAATACCGTCGAGGCAATGTCGCCAACGAGCGAGATGGTGTCGCTCAGCGACATGTCCTTGCTCTTTTTTGCATCAGGCTTTTCGGCTTGCTTTCGAGGCTTTTTCTTGCGTGCCGCCCGTCGTTGCTTGCGCCGTAATTTTCGTTGCTCGGCGCGCTCACGGCGGCGTATGGCGCGCTTTGTATAGCGTCGGGGATCAAACGGGCGTTCCTTTTTGGGCGAGCGGTAAACCGAGATGCCGAGCACGCGTCCGCAAAGTCCGAGAACGCCGTCCTCACTCAACGAAACGGTGAGCGAGAGGGGAATGAATAAAAGCAGCAACAGGAAAAGAAGAATGCCTGCGATGATATACCAAAGCATGATCTGTCAATTCTCCTTTCCGTTGTGTTGGTTGAAAAATAGTATTGCCTTGAGGGTTGTGCGTCATTCAGTGGCGCTGTCGCTGTGGTCGATGGTCAACTGATCCTCGTCACGCTCGATGCCAAGCAGCTCGGCCTGTTGCTCGACGCTCTTTTGCTGTTGTACGTCAGCCGCGACCGACAGAGCCTCGGTGGCGGGCAGATCAGCAAGCGAATTGATGCCGAATACGCGCAAAAACTTGTCCGTCGTGGCGTACAGCATGGGGCGTCCGACCACGTCAAGACGGCCAACCGCCTCAATCAGTCCCTTGTCTAAAAGGGAATTGACGGCATACGAGCTGTCTACGCCGCGCACGCTGTCGATAAAGGTGCGCGTGACGGGCTGATTGTAAGCGACCACGGCCAGCACCTCCATGGACGAGGCGGACAGGTTACCGCCGCGTCGCACGCCCAGCGCCTCACGAATATAGGGCGCGAAACGCTCCTTGGTGCAAAGCTGTGCCGTTTCGGGCAGCAGAAGCAGTTGGATGCCGCGCGAAAGGCCAAGCTCGTTATAAGTGGGCGCCATGTGTTCAAGAAAACGCTTGACGTCGGCAACGGTCAGTCCCAACACCTCGGACAGCTTGTCGTATTTGACGGGATATCCCGCTGCGAATAAGATTGCTTCGATGGCCGCCTCGATCTCGGCTACGCCCTGAAGAGGCGGAATGTCGCCGACCGACGCCGTCTTTTCCGTTTCGGTCGCCGTTTCGGGCAACTCGTTCTTTTCTATATCAGTCATGCTGTCTTACTCCTTTTCTTGTTCGGTGTCTGTCCGGGTGCTTTCATCGGACGCGGCAGGCGTGGGCGGCTCGTCATTGATGACAAAGCGCGTCGTCGTGCCATGCAGCGAGTTGTCCTCGTCGGGCTCGTCAACGATGAGGATCTGGCGCATTTTGATGAGCTCCAAAACGCCTAAGAATATGGCGATCATATCGGGCAGCGAGGTTGAATCCTCAAGCAGCTCGTGCAGAGAAACCGCCTGTTTTTTTCGCTTTTTCTCACCCATGTGATGCAAAATACCGACGATTTTGAGCTCGACCGGCACGATGGGCGTGCTGATCATGGGCTTAAACGCCGTTTTGCGCGCCTCCTGAATGCTCTCTTGATACGAGGCGAGGCGGCGGATGGCGGTGCACAGCGAGGTGATCTGCTGATCGGCCACGTAGGTGCGGTCGATGCTGATCTCGTCCGTGTCCTTGACCATGCGGTCGCGGTGTGCCGCGTACATTTTTTGCAGCGTGGGCGTGACCGACTTGACCGCCTGATAACGCAACAGCATTTCGGCAAGGTCGGCTCTGGGGTCTTCCTCCTCCTTTTGCTCCTGGGGCAGCATCATTTTGCTCTTGATGAGCATCAGATCACTCGCCATGACCAAAAACTCGGCGGCGACGTCCATATCGAGCTGCTCCATTTGCGAAATGGTAGCAAAATACTGATCGCACAGCCGCGCAATGGGAAGGTCGCGGATATCAATTTTGTCTTTTTGGATGAGCTTGAATAAGAGGTCCATGGGACCGTCAAAATCAAACTGCTCCAGCTTGAAGGTCAAAGCTTCCATTCAAACACCTTTTCCTCATGTTTTTATCAAAGCGATGTGCCGACGAACAACTGAATGAGCGTCAGCGCGGCAGAAGACATATCGTCCATGCCGAACATCCGGAAGGTCAGCCATTCAAGACCGTTGACCGCAAAGCTGAGCGGCAGATCAAGAATGCCAAACCACAACAGTGCCAGCATGCCGAGCATGATGATCCTTTCGTACTTCATGACGGCAAAATACCACTTGGGCGGCAGGAATACGTAAAACATGCGCGAGCCGTCCAGGGGCGGGATGGGGATCAGATTGAAAACGGCGTAGCTGAAATTGATGATAACACCAAGATACAGCATGTAAACGAGCAAAGCAACGATGGCAAAGCCGGTCGAAACGGATGCGGCACCGCCGTCCGTCAGCGATCCGACGATGCTGACAAGATCTTGTTCGTAAACGCTCGTCACGCCAAACAGCGCCAATCGCAAAAGTCCGCCGAATACGAGCGCGAGCACGATATTGGAAAGCGGACCCGCGGCGGCGGAGAGTGCCATGTCACGGCGCGGATTTTTGAAATTGCGCGTGTTGATGGGTACGGGATTGGCCCAACCAAAATGAAACAGTACCATGCAGATAAAGCCGATGGGGTCGATATGCTTGAGCGGATTGAGTGTCAATCGCCCGAAATTGCGCGCCGTGCTATCGCCTAATTTCAGTGCCGCGTAGCCGTGGCAGCATTCGTGCACCGACAGCGAAAATAAGATCACGGGCAGGCTGAGCAGCAGCATGGGCAGCCGCTCGATAAGACTATTGAGCATAGAACCTCTCCTTTGAATGTGTGCGGCGGGACGGAGTCAAATCCCGTCGGTCTTTAGCCATAGTAGTGATGCTTGCCGTCAATAAAGGCAAGCGCGGCGGCCGAGCTTTCCCGACCGAGATACGCACGCACCGCATAGCGTTGCATGGGGACGAACAACAGCTCGTCGATGCGGTCGAGCGGGATCCATTCCAGATGGGTTCCGTCGCTGCCGCCGTCCTCAAAGAGAGGATCGAGCAGCTCGCCGCTGTAATAATACTGGATAGGGTGGAAATAGGGGATCTTGGGATGCGTATCCCACGTGTCGGCGCTCGTCACGAGCTCGTCAACGCGCACGTCGTAGCCGATCTCCTCAAGACACTCGCGCAAAATGCACTCCTCGTGCGTTTCGTCCCCCTCGATGCCGCCGCCGGGCAGAAGATACCCTTTGGAAATGCGAATGACGGCGAGATGATCGTCGTGAATAACGATCAGATACGCCCCGACGCGGTGAAAATACTCTGCATCGGGCACGGGCGTGCCAAACGTCTTTTCTGTTTGAACGTTCATGCGTCGACCTTACGGATAGCGAATGCCCGTGGCGTGGGATATGTGCTGCCAGACGGTCATTTTGCCGTCGCCCTTGAGCGAGGAGAAGAAGACGATGGGCGTGCCCTTGGCGATGGTGGAATGCGACGCGAGCGCGGCCTCGGCAGCCTTGCGTTCGGTAGCGTTGAGCTTGTCGCATTTGGTCGCTACGACGATGTAGGGAATGTTCGCGGCACCCAAAAAGTCGAGCATCATGTCGTCGTCCTCGGTGGGACCGATGCGGCTGTCAATGAGCTGACAGACCAAGGACAGGCGATCAAGGTTGGGATTTTTGGTGAAATAACCGTCGGTCAGCTCGCGCCATGCGGCGGCGTCCTCCGCGCCGCGGCGGGCAAAGCCGTAGCCGGGCAGGTCAACAAAAAACATTTTTTTGTCCACGTCGTAAAAGTTGACCGTGATGGTCTTACCCGGCATCTTACTGACGCGGGTCAGGCTTTTGCGGCCGAGCAGCGTGTTGATCAGCGAGCTCTTGCCCACGTTGGAGCGTCCCGAAAAGGCGATTTGCGGAATGGGATCGCCGGGGAACTGACGCAAAAAGCCCGCGCTGATGCGCAAATTGGTATTTTGAAGATTGAGAGCCATGATATGCCCTCCTTTCGTTTAAAGCAATGCGTTACGAAGCACGTCGTCTGCGACGCGGCAGGGAATGAAGGTAAGATTTTGGCGTGCGAGCGGATCGATGTCCTCCAGATCGCGCTCGTTGTCGGCGGGGATCAGCACCGTTTTGACGCCGGCGTTATAGGCCGCCATAGTCTTTTCACGCAAGCCGCCGATGGGCAGCACGCGACCGCGCAGCGTGATCTCACCCGTCATGGCAATATCGCGGCGTACGGGACGACCCGTCAGCGCGCTGACGAGTGCCGTCAGCATGGTCACGCCCGCGCTGGGACCGTCCTTGGGAACGGCACCCTCGGGCACGTGAATGTGAATATCCTTCTTTTGATAAAAGTCGGTGGGAATGTCGTATTCGTTTGCGATCGAGCGCGTGTAGGACAGCGCCGCCTTGGCGGATTCCTGCATGACGTCGCCAAGCGAGCCCGTCAGCTCCAGCTTGCCCGTGCCTTCCAGCGCGGCGACCTCGATCTTGAGCATATCACCGCCAAGCTCGGTGTAGGCCAGTCCGTTGACCGTGCCCACCTCGTCACACTCGTCGATCAGATCGGGCAGCAGCTTGCGGTTGCCAAGATAGTCTTTGATATGCTTTTCATCGATACGGATGCTCTTTTTGCCCTCGTCGACCATCTTGCGTGCCGCTTTGCGAATGAGCGACGCGATGGTGCGCTCCAAATTGCGCACGCCCGCCTCGCGCGTGTAAAAATCGATCAGCTCGATGATGGCTGCATCGCTCATGCGGAACTGCGATCGGGTCAGACCGTGGCGCTCCAGTTGCTTGGGGATCAGATGATCCTTGGCGATGTTGATTTTTTCCTGCTTGGTGTAGGAGTGCATGTCGATGATCTCCATGCGGTCGATCAGCGGACGAGGAACGGTGTCAAGCGTGTTGGCCGTCGCAATGAACAGACAGCCCGAAAGATCAAAGGGAACTTCGAGATAATGATCGCGGAAGCTCTTGTTCTGCTCACCGTCCAGCACCTCCAGCAATGCTGAGGCGGGGTCGCCGTGCAGCCCCTGCGACATTTTGTCGATCTCATCGAGCAAAATGACGGGGTTGGATACGCCCGCTTGGGTCAGAGCCGCCATGATGCGACCGGGCATCGAGCCGAGATACGTCTTTCTGTGACCGCGGATATCAGCCTCGTCACGCACGCCGCCCAGGGATACGCGCACGTACTTGCGCTTCATGGCGCGGGCGATGGACGCGGCGACCGACGTCTTACCGACACCGGGAGGGCCTACAAGACACAGCACCTGATTTTTGAGCTCGGGGTGAAGCTGCTTGACAGCTAAATATTCGAGAATGCGATCCTTGACCTTGTCAAGACCGTTGTGATCCTTATCGAGAATTTTCTTGGCTGCGGCAACGTCCAGACGGTCCTTGGTGCTCTTATGCCAGGGCAGCTCGAGCACGGCGTCCAGATAGCCCGTGAGAATGCTTGCCTCGGACGAGCCGAAGGGCGTCTTGCCAAGGCGCTCGTTCTCTTTGAGCAGCTTTTGCTCAATCTCTTCGTCCAGCTTCAGATCACGAATGCGGGCGGCATAACGCTCGGTTTCGCTGTTGGCGCCCTCGCCAAGCTCGTCCTGAATGATGCGAAGCTGCTCGCGCAGATAGAATTCCTTCTGGTTCTGCGCCATGCGCATATTGACCTTGCGGTGAATGTCGGCGGCGCACGCCAGGATCTCCTTTTCACCCTCGAGCACCTGCATGAGCAGATCGACGCGGGGATAGGGCTCGTAGCACTCCAGAATGGCCTGCTTGTCCTCGGTCTTGAGCAGCAGGTTGGAGGCGATGAAGTCGGCGAGCAGTCCGGGATCCTGGATGCTCATGGCCGTGTGCATCATTTCCTCGGCACCGGCGGGCAGATACTGGGACAGCGAGCGCAGGGCCTCAAGCTCGGTGTGAACGTAGGCACGGGCGCGCAGCTCGGTCACGTCGCCGAGAATGATCGTCTTGCTCAAAACGTCGGCAACAGGGAAGTCACCGCCCTCGCTGACCGAGATCAGCGTCGCGCGTGTGAGGCCCTCGACGATGATGCGCGTCTGCTTTTCGGGCGTCGTGACCATCTGCTTGATGCGCACGACGGTGCCGACCTGATACAGCGGATTGGCATTTTCGACCGGAATGCCCGCAAAATTGTCCACGGGCTCGCCCTCGGCAAGCACGGTCGCATCGGGCTCGGGAATTTCGGCAACGAGCACGACCATACCGCTGGTGCCGCTTGCCGCCTTGGCAGCCAGCACGTCCATCTTGTCGGTCAGCTCGAAATTGAGCAACGAGGCGGGGAAGGCTACCGTATCGCGCAGTGCGATAAGCGGCAGCGTCATTTTTTCAGCTTTTTCTATGTATTGTGACATTTTATCTTTATCCTTTCGGGAGATCGCGGTAATATCGGGCGCAAAAGCACCGTTTCATATCATTATATCATATATCGAACGGAATTTCTACCCCCTTTTTTATATTTTTACAATTTATATATAATTTGAAGGCGCAGGGCGTGTTTTTTGTGCGTTGCGGAATAAAAAAGGAGCACGGCTGTGTTCGTTCCGCGCAAAGGAGTATCATAAGCTTGATATCTCGCGGAGGGCGAAGACGCCGTGCTGGGTTTGACAGCAAGCTGCGGTCGGGGGGACACACGTCTGGCTGCCCGACTATTATACCGCAACTCGGCGCGTTTGTAAAGAGGGCAAAAGTAACGAAAGTTTGCGTCAATTTTCGTGAAAAAAAGCAGTCCATCAAAATTTCCCGCACCTTTTTGGCAAATTTTGCACACTTTTACCGCGACATTTCGTCGTGCGACATCGTGTCGTACCAAGCAGGAAAAAATCGGCAATCCCTTATAGGACTTGACTTGTTTGAGAGGCGGGAGAGGAGGGCGGCAGAGCAGGATTTTGTTTGTGCATTTTTGCCATAAGACCGTCGGCGAAAAAATAAAAAATATTTTTCGAAAAGGTATTGACAAAACCGTGACCCCGTGGTATAATACCGAGGAAAAGGAAGTAGAACAGCCGTTCTCACCCTGCCGCCGACGAGCGCGCACGGGTCGATATCGAAAATATCTGTGGGCAAAATTTCTTTGCGCGCAGTGTGTTCGTTCGGAGGGCTGTATCAGCTTCCCGGACGATATTTTTTTATCGGAGGTGCACTGCTATTAGCGCAAAAGAATTGTTGATCAACGAGGACATCAAAGCAGTTGAGGTCCGCGTGATCGGTGACGACGGCGAGCCCGTTGGCATCATGAGTACGAACGCCGCTTTGCAGATGGCGTACGACAAGGGCCTTGATCTGGTTCTTATGGCTCCTCAGGCGCAGCCCCCCGTGGCTCGCATGATGGACTACGGTAAGTACCGCTTCGAGTGCGAGAAGAAAGAAAAAGAAGCAAAGAAAAAACAGCAGACGGTCGAGCTCAAGGAAATTCAGCTTTCCTACCGCATCGATACGCACGACTTTGAAACCAAGGCGCGTCATGCGCACAGATTCCTCGAGTCGGGCAACAAGGTGCGTGTGGTCATGCGTTTCCGCGGTCATGAAATGAGCCATATGCCCATGGGTCGTGAGGTCATGGCACGTTTTTGCGAAACGGTTTCGGACGTCGGCGTGACCGATAAGCCCCCCGTACTGGACGGACGCATCATCAGCATGGTGCTCGCTCCCGTCAAAAACAAATAAGTTTCATCAGTCTGCGCTCTGACCCCGTCGGAGAACGGCTTGTTGATAAAGCGGTGTGCGGATGCCCGTCCGCACGTCGTATTCCATTGAAAATTCAAACGAAAAGGAGTTTTATAAAATGGGTAAGGTTAAGACACATAAAGCATCGGCTAAGAGATTTAGCGTGACCGGCACCGGCAAGGTTAAGATGAACCACTGCCACCGTCGCCACAACACCGGTAACAAGAGCGGCAACAAGCTGCGTCATCTGCGCGGCAACGCTTACGTTCACGAGGCTATGGCTGACAACATCAAGGCTTTGATCTGCAAGTAAGAGAAAGTAGAGGGAAAGAAAAATGGCAAGAGTTAAGGGCGCCATGATGGCGCGTAAGAGAAGAAATAAGGTTCTGAAGGCTGCCAAGGGTTACTGGGGTGCAAAATCCAAGCACTTCAAGATGGCTAAGCAACAGGTCATGAAGAGCGGCAACTATGCATTTGCAGGCCGCAAGATGAAGAAGAGAGATTTCCGCAGCTTGTGGATCACCCGTATCTCTGCTCAGGCAAAGGTCAACGGTATGAACTACTCGACGCTGATGCACGGTCTGAAGAAGGCAGGCATCACGCTCAACCGCAAGATGCTCGCAGAGCTCGCTGTTTCCGATAAGGAAGCCTTCGCAGCACTCGCTGCTCAGGCTAAGGCTGCACTGTAAGTCTGATGAATAAAAACCCGACAATGTGTCGGGTTTTTGTCATAGATAGGCCTCAAAAGCAAACGGCAAAAAATGCTTTTTTTTGCCCGAAATGGGGCGTTTTTGGGCATGTTTGATACTGTTTTACACGCCTTTGCGCGTATAAAAAGGAAAGGAGAAGCTGCATGAGAACGGATGTTGAGCGCATTACGTCGCGCCAGAATTCCTTGCTTGTCGAGGTGCATAAGCTGTCTGATCGCAAGCATCGCGTGCGGTCGGGGCTGTTCCGCTTTGACGGCGTCAAGTTGACGTGTGAGGCGCTTTGCCGCGACGTCAGATTACACGCCGTGTTGCTGCGCGAGAGCAATGCGGATGCGGTATGGGAACGCGTGCTTTCTACGTGCGGCAAGGCTTTTCCTGAGAGCACACGAGTGGTGTGCGTGGCAGACCACGCCTTTGACGCACTGTCCGAGGAGAGTGCACCCGAGGGCGTGATATGCGTGGCGCATATGCAAAACGAATTACATGCGCCATGGAAGGATGCGCCGCCGGCCAAGGAGAGCATCATGCTGCTCGAATCGGTGCGCGACCCGTCCAATCTTGGTGCTATCATTCGATCGGCGGCGGCTTTTGGTATTGACCGATTGATCGTCAGCGACGATTGCGCCGATCTTTACAACGCCAAAACGGTACGTGCCTCGATGGGTACGCTGTTCTCACAGCGGATTGACCGCGCAAGCGATCTTGCCGCCGCGGTCGAACTGCTCAAAGCAAGCGGGCGCCGCGTATTCGCCGCCGCGCTTGACGAGAATGCCGAACGGCTGGGCGAATTCCCGATCAATGCGGGAGATTGCGCGGTCATTGGCAACGAAGGACACGGACTGTCCGATCGTGTGATCGCTGCGTGCGGTCGCGCCGTTTACATTCCCATGACCGAGCGAGCAGAATCGCTCAACGCCGCCGTGGCGGCCTCGGTCCTGATGTGGACATTTTCAAGATGAGCAAAAGAGAGGAGGGGAAGACGTGAACGAGGCAAAGGGTGACAGACTGTTCTGGATCTGGCTGTCCCGCCGACTGGGTGCAGGTTGTAAGCTGTATCCCGCTTTGCTTGATCGCTTTGGTACGCCGTATGATATTTTCAATGCGGACGACGAGGAGATCGCGGCCACCGTGCCCGAGCTGGATGCCAAAACGCGTGAGATTTTGTGCGACAAGAATTTGGACGAAGCGTACGAGATCCTCGGCTACTGCCGCAGAAACGGCATTTCGTTGCTTTGCTACGACGATCCCCGCTATCCTTTGAGCTATCGAAGCCTGAAAGATCCGCCGTTGCTGCTTTACTGCCGCGGTACGCTGCCCGATTTTCAAAGGCGGCTGCATATGGCTGTGGTCGGTACGCGCCGCATGAGCGAATACGGCAGACGAACGTCGTATAAAATAGCCTACGAGCTTGCCCATGCGGGCGTGGTCATTGTCAGCGGTATGGCGCTCGGCGTGGACAGCGTGGCCGCGTGCGCAGCCGTCGAAGCAGGCGGCATGACCATTGCCATACTCGGCAGCGGCATTGACGTGCCTTATCCGTCGGAGCATGCGGGCTTTCAGAAGATTTTGGAGGAGCGCGGTGCGGTCATGACCGAATATGCACCCGGCGTTCGTCCGCTCGGACACCATTTTCCCATGCGAAACCGCCTGATCAGCGGACTTGCGCAGGGTACGCTGGTGCTTGACGCTGCCGTGGGCAGCGGGGCACTTATTACGGCAGATCTCGCGCTCGATCAGGGACGTGATCTGTTTACCGTCCCGGCCAACGTGGGTGATCTCAACGCCTCGGGCACCAATCGCCTGATACGTGATGGCGCTCGCGTGGCACTTTGCGCGGACGACATTTTAAGTCAGTATACCAAGCTTTACCGCCCGACACTGCGCTATACGACGAGCGCATCCTTGGGGCGGAAATCGGATTATAACGGCGACGTACTGGCCCGTATGGGCGTGTACTCGCGCACCGAGGACGGCTACGAGCGCGTTCCCGCCCAATCGTTGGGCGAGAGAAAACAAGAGCATCCGCCCAAGGAAAAGGCACCGACCAAGCCCCGACGCAAGACGCAAAGTAAGGTCAGGGCAGACAAGGCGTCTTCACCGGCACCTGCTCCGGCAGAGCCGCTCAGGGCCGACCAATCGGTCGAAAAGCTTGCCTCGCTTGGCGAGCGCGAAAGAACAGTTTTTGAAGCGATCCCCATGGATCATCCCGTGGCGCTCGACCGCCTGCAATCGCTTGGCTTCAGCACGGGCGAGCTGCTGACGGCGCTGTCGCTGCTTGAAATCAAGGGCTTGATCGGAACGCTTCCCGGCGGTCTTTACTGCCGTGTGTGACAGAACGTAAGATGGATTTTGTGAGAAGTGCCTGCCGCAGGGCAGGCTGATTTGGAAAGGATATAAAACATGGCAAATCTGGTAATTTTGGAGTCACCGTTCAAGGTACCCACCGTCAAGGCGCATTTGGGCTCGAACTATAAGGTCATCGCGTGCAACGGTCACGTGCGTGACCTGCCCAAGAGCACGCTTGGCGTGGACATTGAGAACGATTTTGAACCGCACTATATCAACATCCGCGGCAAGGGCGATCTGATTCGCGAGATCCGCAAGGAAGCGAAAAACGCCAACAAGATCTTTCTTGCGACCGACCCTGACCGCGAAGGTGAGGCGATCGCGTGGCATCTGGCCGTCGCGCTTGGTATTCCGGTGGAGAAAACGCTGCGTGTGACCTTCAACGAGCTGACCAAGAACGTCGTCAAGGCGGGCATTAAGACGCCAAGACAGGTCGACATGAATTTGGTCGACGCACAGCAGGCGCGCCGCATTCTTGACCGCATCGTCGGTTACAAGATCAGCCCGCTGCTTTGGAAAAACGTGCGCAGCGGTCTGAGCGCAGGACGTGTGCAATCGGTCGTTACGCGTTTGCTCGTTGAGCGCGAGGAGGAGATCCGCGCCTTTACGCCCGAGGAGTACTGGACGGTCGAGGTGCAGCTTGCCAACGACGAGGGCAAGGTATTCACGGTGCGCTATCGCGGTGATTACGATAAAAACGGCAACGCCAAGACGGTACGCCTCTCCGATGAGGCACACGCAAAGGCCGTCGCCGATGCAGCGGCCAAGGAGCCGTTCGTGGTTCGTTCGGTCAAGACGTCGACGCGTACCAAAATGCCCGCTCCGCCCTTTACCACCTCGACGCTTCAGCAGGAGGCCTCGCGTCGTCTGGGCTTCCAGTCGCAGCGCACCATGCGCGTGGCGCAGGAGCTTTACGAGGGTATCAACGTCGGTGCGGAAAACGGCGGCGTGCAGGGTCTTATCACCTACATGCGTACCGACTCGCAGCGTATTTCTGCCGAGGCGCAGAGCGCGGCGCGTGAGTTGATCGAAAACAAATACGGCGCAGAATATATGCCCAAGACCGCCCGTCAGTACAAGACGCGCTCGGACGCGCAGGACGCGCATGAGGCCATCCGCCCTGCCAGAGTCGAGCTTGAGCCGCAGGCCATCCGCCGCTCGCTGACGCCCGATCAGTTCAAGCTCTATAAGCTGATCTGGGAGAGATTTGTGTCGAGCCAGATGCAGTCGGCAACGCTGTCTGTGCTGCAAGTAGACCTTGCGTGTGGCAAGCACATGTTCCGCGCCGGCGGCTACACCGTGACCTTCCCCGGCTATATGGCGCTGTATGAGGAAACGGTGGAAGAAACCAACGTCCGTCGCGATGCTGACGGCGAGGAAAAGGACGCTCCCATTCCCGCGCTCACCGAGGGTATGACTTTAAAGACCGAAGGCG
>JAZQMI010000078.1:0-8445 GCA_045543375.1 Eubacteriales bacterium
ACCTGCGGCAGCAGCCTTCTCCAGCTCAACGACCAGAGCGTCGGTAGCATCGGCGTTTGCCTTGCCGTCCTCAAGCGTGTTCAGGTAATTCTCGGCAGCAGCCTTGAACTCGTCGGAAGCCTTATCGGACGCAGCCATTTCCTTGACCTTACCGATCAGCTTAGCGCGGACGGTCTTCTGACCAAGCGCAATACCCAGACCGTGCTCGGCGTTGTCCTCGAACAGCGAGTTACCCCAAGCGGGACCCTTGCCACTCATACGGTTGACCGTATAAGGCGTTGCGGGAGCGGAGCCGCCCCAGATGGACGAACAACCGGTTGCGTTGGAGATGTACATTCTCTCTCCGAAGAGCTGGGTGATAAGTCTTGCGTAAGAGGTTTCAGCACAGCCTGCGCAAGAGCCGGAGAACTCAAGCAGAGGCTGCTTGAACTGCGAGCCCTTGATGGTGCCGGCAACCAGCTCCTTCTTCTCGTCAACGTTGGCGATCGCATAGTCCCAAGGAGCCTGCTGATCAGCCTGCGTAGCGGCGAGAACCATTTCAAGAGCCTTCTTATCGGTGCCGTCCTTCTCGGCCTTTGCGGTCACAGGACAAGCCTTGACGCAAAGCGTACAACCCATACAGTCAGCAGGCGAGATGGCCATGGTGAACTTGTAGTTGGTCTTCATGACGGGCTTTTCGGTGAACTTGGTAGCTGCGGGAGCGTTTGCAGCCTCCTCCTCGGTCATCGCGAAGGGACGGATGGCGGCGTGAGGACATACGAACGCACACTGGTTACACTGGATGCAGTTCTCGGGGTTCCACTTGGGAACGTAAACGGCAACGCCGCGCTTCTCGGAAGCGGTCGAGCCCTGCGGGAAGGTACCGTCAGCCATATCCTTGAAGGCGGATACGGGCAGCTTGTCGCCGGCCATGGCGTTGACGGGGGTCACGATGTTGTTGACGAATGCTTCAAGATCCTTGCGGTCGCTCTTGAAAGCAGCGGCGGGAGCATCGTCAGCGCAAGTAGCCCATGCTGCGGGAACGTCGATAGCGACGACGGCGTCAGCACCTGCGTCGATAGCAGCGTAGTTGAGGTCAACGATTGCCTGTCCCTTCTTGATGTAGGACTTGTAAGCAGCCTTCTTCATGTAGTCGATGGCCTCTGCGGCGGGCAGAATGTTAGACAGAGCGAAGAATGCAGACTGCAGAATGGTGTTCTTAACCTTTGCGTTACCGATCTTCTTGGTAGCAAGCGTGGTAGCGTCGATGGTGTAGAACTTGACGTTGTTCTTAGCGATGTACTGCTTGACCTTGGAGGGCAGCTTTGCATCGAGCTCGTCAGCGGACCAAGCGCAGTCAAGCAGGAAGGTACCGCCGGGCTTTACGTCGTTGACCATGTCATACTTGAACAGGTACGACTGGTTGTGGCAAGCGACGAAGTCAGCCTTGTTGATGTAGTAGGGCGACTTGATGGCCTTATCACCGAAACGCAGGTGCGAGATGGTGATACCGCCGGTCTTCTTGGAGTCATACTGGAAGTATGCCTGAATGAACTTGTCGGTGTGGTCACCGATGATCTTGATGGAGTTCTTGTTTGCACCGACGGTACCGTCGCCGCCCAGACCCCAGAACTTGCAAGCGATGGTGCCTGCGGGAGCGGTGTCGGGAGCAACCTTCTCGTCCAGCGAAAGACCCGTCACGTCATCGACGATTCCGATGGTGAAGTTGTTCTTGGGAGCGGCTGCGTTCAGGTTCTCGTAGGTTGCGATAATGGAAGCGGGGACGGTGTCCTTGGAACCAAGACCGTAACGACCGCCAACGACCTTAACGCCCTCTACGCCGCACTGGTTAAGCGCGGTGACAACGTCCAGGTACAGAGGCTCACCAAGCGAGCCGGGCTCCTTGGTTCTGTCGAGAACTGCGATCTTCTTTGCGGTCTTGGGCAGAGCCTCGACCAGCTTGGAAGCAACGAAGGGACGGTACAGACGAACCTTGATAAGACCAACCTTCTCACCGTTTGCGTTCATGTAGTCAATGACCTCTTCGATGACGTCACAGACCGAACCCATAGCGATGATGACGCGGTCAGCGTCGGGAGCGCCGTAGTAGTTGAACAGACCGTAGTTGGTGCCCAGCTTCTCATTGACCTTGCCCATGTACTCCTCGACGATAGCGGGAAGTGCATTGTAGTAGGAGTTGCAGGCCTCACGGTGCTGGAAGAAGATGTCACCGTTCTCAGCCGAACCGCGAAGCACGGGGTGCTCGGGGTTGAGAGCGCGGTTACGGAAAGCAGCGACGGCGTCCATATCGACCATCTCAGCCAGGTCCTTGTAGTCCCAGACCTCGATCTTCTGGATCTCGTGCGAGGTGCGGAAACCGTCGAAGAAATTCAGGAAGGGAACGCGACCCTTGATGGTTGCAAGGTGTGCAACGGCACCCAGGTCCATGATCTCCTGCTGGTTGGTCTCGGCCAGCATAGCAAAGCCGGTCTGACGGCAGGCGTAGACGTCGGAGTGGTCACCGAAAATGTTCAGCGCGTGCGAAGCAACGGCACGAGCGGAAACGTGGATAACGCAGGGAAGCAGCTCACCTGCGATCTTGTACATGTTGGGGATCATCAGAAGCAGACCCTGAGAAGCGGTGTAGGTGGTCGTCAGAGCACCGGCAGCCAGCGAGCCGTGAACGGCACCGGCAGCACCTGCCTCGGACTGCATCTCAGTCACCTGAACGCGCTCGCCGAAGATGTTCTTCGCGGGCTCGCCGAAGATGTTCTTGTTGGTTGCCGACCAGGTGTCGGTTACCTCTGCCATAGGGCTGGACGGGGTGATCGGGTAGATCGAAGCCACCTCGGTGAACGCATAGGATACGTGCGCCGCAGCGGTGTTACCGTCCATGGACAGCTTTTTTCTTTGGATTGCCATGGGATTTTAGTCCTCCTAAAAATAAATTGTTTTTTGAAAGCACTTGTCAAAAGCCAATCACTTCACCCTACATTATAACATATAAGTTTTGAAAAGTAAAGCCGTTTTTGCGAAAAAAACCGACAACTTTATCAAGAATTTAACGATTTTTTGCACCAAAACGACCAGTTGATGGTGCTGTTGTCAAATCGATCAAAATTTCTTGACTTTCATACACGCGTATGATACAATGAAACGTAACAGGCGACCGCACTCGGGCGGCGCAAATCAACATGCAGGAGATGCCGTTTATGGATCAGATTTCATCTGTTTATCAAAAGATCAAAGAGAACGTAGCCCGCGTCATCGTGGGCAAGCAGGATACCGTCGATATGCTTATGGTCACGCTGCTGTGCGGGGGGCACCTGCTGCTTGAGGACGTGCCCGGTACGGGCAAAACGATGCTCATCAAGTCACTCGCGGCATCGGTCGGCTGTGACTTCAAGCGCATTCAGTTCACGCCCGATCTTTTGCCCTCGGATATTACGGGCATCAATTTCTTTAATATGAAAAAATCGGAATTCGAATTTGTTCCGGGGCCCATCTTTGCCAATATCGTGCTGGCGGACGAGATCAACCGCGCCACGCCCAAAACGCAGTCGGGTCTGCTCGAATGTATGGAGGAGGCGCAGGCGACCATCGACGGCAAGACCTATCCGCTCGCCGCGCCCTTTATGGTCATCGCCACCCAAAACCCCGTTGAGAGCATGGGAACCTTCCCGCTGCCCGAGGCGCAGATGGACCGATTTCTGATGAAGGGAAGCATGGACTATCCCAGCCACGACGAAAGTGTGGATATCCTTGCCCGCTTTGATAAAACCAGCCCTCTTTCGACGCTCCGGAGCGTGGTGAGCGTCGACGAGTTGCTTGCCGCCATTTGTGCGCTGCCCAAGGTGTACATCTGCCGCGAGCTGATGGGGTATATCTCGTCCATCGTGGAGGCGACGAGAAGCTATCCTCGTGTCACGCTGGGCGTCAGCCCCCGCGGCGCGTTGGCGCTCATGAAGGCGTCCAAGGGATACGCCGCCATCGCAGGTCGTGACTTCGTGCTGCCTGACGACATCAAACGCGCCGCTCGTCCCGTGCTGGCGCACCGCCTGACGCTCGAAAACGCATTGCGCATTCGCAAAAATGCCGCCGAGGAGATCATTGACGATATCCTGACCAAGACCACCGTTCCCACCGAAGCCATTTTCGAGAACCGCGCATGAGGTGGCTTGATACTCTGATCTACCTGACGACCACGCCCGCGTTTCGCATCTGCCTTGCGCTGCTTGGCGTCGCGTTCGTTCTCTTTTTGCTGTGTCGGCTGTATATGCGGTTGCGAACGGCAAATCTTGGCAACATCGAATACGAACGCACCTTTTCGGAGAGCGGTGTCTATGAGGGTGAGGAGGTCGAACTGATCGAAACCATCCGCAACCGCGGACTGCTGCCGCTTCTTTTTGTGGACGTTGAGTCGTATCTGCCGCCCTCACTGCGCGTGCGTGACCGTGCCACGGGCAAGGACGACAGCATGCCCGTGCTCATCAGCCGCTTTCATTTGATGCCCTATACGCAAATTCGCCGTCGCCATCGCCTGCGCTGTACGGCGCGCGGCTATTACGAGCTCAATACCGCATCCATCTATGACCGAAGGGCTTCGGTGCCCATGGCGTCGCATGCCGTGCTGTACGTCTATCCCAAGGTCATTCCCATGGAGCTGTACCGCTTGGCGGTCGGCCGCATGCAGGGCGAATATACCGCGTTGCGCCCGCTGTATTCCGATCCGTTTTCGCTGTCGGGCATTCGCGATTATCGCTTTGGCGACAGTATGTCGCATATCAATTTCAAGGCAAGTGCACGCGTGCCCGTGTCGGGCAGCAGTGCTTCACCCCTCAAGGTCAACCAACGCGATTTTTGTGCCTCGCGTCGGCTGATGATCTATATGGATTTTCACTTGCCCGTCGGCTCGATGATCGACGGTGAGGACTACGAGAAGCGTGCCGAGCGCGGGCTGTCCTTTTGCTCGGCGCTGATGCGTGACGCCGTATTTTCCGGCTATGCCGTCGGCTTTGCCGCCAACTGCAAAATGCACGACGGCGCTATGTCCATTCGTTTTTCACCCGACAGCAGCGAAGCACATCTTGTGGATATGATGCGTGCCCTGGCGGCACTCTTGCCGCGCGACGGCGCGTCGTTCGCATCGCTTCTGGAGCACGATATCACCGAGGGCATGCGCGACACCGAGATCGTCGTGCTTTGCTACGCGCAAGGCGACGACACGCTCACGCGTCTGTCCGAGCTTTCGCGGCTTGGCAATTCGATCAAGGTCGCGCCGCTTGGCGCGGTGGATGAGGAGGATGCGGCATATGATGAATGAAAACAAATCCCTCTCCATCTGGCAAAACGTCAACGCAGGGCGTCTGCTGCTGACGCTCGTCTGGGCGAGCGCCGCCTGTGTGGACGGCTATTTTGTCAGCACGCTGGAGAGCCGCCGCGTGCGTGGCATTCTGTTTGCTGTGCTTGTGGTGCTTGTCGTGCTGTTCATCCGTTCGTTCAAAAAGCTGATGAGCGACCGACTGCAAGAGGCCATCGAGCATCGCCTCGGGCAGCTATTGCGCATCGTTTTTCGCCCCGCTGCTATCGTGATCGGCAGGATATCGGATTGGCTGGGGATTGGTCGTTGGCGCGGCTGGTGCGAGGACGAGCGTACTTACCTTGGTCGTGACAAGGACAAGCAACCTCGCCGCGCACGACGGCTCAAAAACAGCACCAAATGGGCAGATCAAAAGGATAATTCGGCGCGTGTTCGCTTCCTTTATATAGAATACATGATCAAGCGCATTCGCGGTGGGTATCTGTTCCGGCGCCAGCTCACGCCCGAAGAGATCGCCGACGAGCTGATTTTAGAGGACGAGGAAAAGCTGCTGTTTGATACCTATAACTCCGTGCGTTACGCACAAAATGCCGCCGTACCCGACGAGGTGGTCAACACACTCGTCAGGGTGACGGGCAAACGATGATAAAAAGGAAGTCTTGTACAAAGACTTCCTTTTTTAGCACTTTACCAAAAATATTTTCAAAAAATTTTGTAAAACCCCTTGACAAAGCCGCAAAAAGTGGTACAATAACATCGTCAAGGTTAGCACTTGGAACAAAAGAGTGCTAAAATGACAAAAATCAACCCATAAAGTCAAGCAAAGGAGGGTGTGAGCATGGAAAACGGTGAGCATGTATTAAGCGAACGCAAAAAACAAATATTAAAGGCGGTCGTTGATGCACATATTGCCGGCGGCGAGCCGGTCGGCTCCAAGGTGCTCATGCAGCAGATATCCTGTTCGTCTGCTACCATTCGTAACGAAATGGCCGAGCTTGAGGAGATGGGCTATCTCGAACAGCCGCACACCTCGGCGGGACGCGTCCCGAGCGAGATGGGCTACCGCTTTTACGTTGACACGTTGGTCGAGCACTATGCCATGACCGCCCGCGAGATCGCCCAGATCAATCAGGCGCTCAAGACCAAAATGAGCGAGCTGGATCAGATCCTTGCCACGGCGTCGTCGCTGGCATCCAATCTGACCAACTATACCGGCTTTGCGCTCAAGCCCCGCGCCCGCGAGGTGCTCATCTCCAAGTTTGAGGCCATCTATATTGCGCCGGGTCAGTTCGTGCTGGTTATGGTCGCCGAGGACGGCAGCGTCAAAACGCGCAACGTCAAGCTGGAGCTGCCCTGCGACAGCGCATCGGTCGCACGCCTTGCTGCCACGCTCAACCGCTATCTGGTCGGGCACAGGGCGGAGGAGGTCACGCTGCCCATGATGGTCGCCATGGAGGAGTCCATGGCCGAGGACGCCGCCATGATCGGTCCTGTTGTCAAGCTAATCTATGAAACGGTGAGCGAGTCTGACCGCGGTGAGCTCAAGGTCACGGGCGTAGATCGACTGCTTCAATATCCCGAATACAGCGACACCGCTCAGCTCAAGGGGCTGCTCGGTGCCATCGAACAGAAAAACGACCTGATGGATATGATCTCCAGCGCCGCCGAGCGCGATCCGCACGGCGTGGTCATCGGCTCGGAGGCGTCCGTCAAGGAAATGAACAATTCCACGGTGGTGTTCAAGACCATTCTCAAGGACGGTAAGCCGGTCGGTGCGATCGGCGTCATCGGCCCCTTGCGTATGGACTACGCCCGCGTGCTGTCCACGCTCGACGGCCTGAGCGGCAACATTGCCGATCTGCTGGGAGAGGGCGCGGCACAGCTTGGCGACGGCAGCGACCGTGATATGACACAAGACAAGGAGAGAGAACATGGCAGACAAGATGAAGACCAAGCAAGCAGCGACCGAGGATAGCGAAAACGAAAAGGTCGCGCCCGAGACGGTCGATCAAAACGAGGCGGAGGTTGCTTCCGACGAGCTGCAAGCGATGCGCGACGAGCTCGAGGCACTCAAAGGCGAGCTTGCCGCACTCAATGATAAATATTTGCGCATGATGGCGGAATACGACAACTTCCGCAAGCGCAGCGCAAAGGAAAAGGAAAACATTTATGCCGACGCGCAATCCGATGCGGTGCAGAGCATTCTGCCCATCGGGGACAATCTGGCACGCGCGGCCGGGTTTACCGACCCCGCGTCGGTTGCCAAGGGCATCGCCATGATGCAAAAGAGCTTCGAGGAGGCGCTTGGCAAAATGGGTATCACCGAGATCGAGGCCGAGGGATGCGAGTTCGATCCCACCTGGCACAACGCGGTGATGCATATTGAAGATGAAGCATACGGTGAAAACACGGTCGCCGAGGTGCTTCAAAAGGGCTACCGCAAGGGGGATCACGTCATCCGCTACGCCATGGTCAAGGTAGCCAACTGAGCAAGTATATAATTTTAATGATATAACCCAAGGAGGAAATTACAATGGGAAAAATTATCGGTATTGATTTAGGTACGACCAACTCTTGCGTCGCCGTATTCGAGGGCTCGGAGCCCATCGTCATCACCAACCCCGAGGGCGCGAGAACCACGCCTTCCGTCGTCGGCTTTTCCAAGACGGGCGAAAGAATGGTCGGTCAGGTCGCAAAGCGCCAGGCCATCACCAATCCCGACCGTACCGTCATGAGCATCAAGCGCCACATGGGTACCGACTATAAGGTCGCCATCGATGGCAAGAACCTGACGCCTCAGGAGATCTCGGCTATGATTCTGCAGAAGCTTAAGGCAGACGCCGAGGCGTATCTCGGTACCAAGGTGACCGAGGCGGTCATCACCGTCCCCGCTTACTTCTCGGATGCACAGCGACAGGCAACCAAGGATGCAGGTAAGATCGCGGGCCTTGAGGTTCTCCGTATCATCAACGAGCCTACGGCTGCAGCCCTTGCATACGGTATGGATAAGGAAGCTAATCAAAAAATCATGGTATTCGACCTTGGCGGCGGTACGTTCGACGTATCTCTGCTTGAGATCGCAGACGGCGTGTTCGAGGTGCTTGCCACCAACGGTGATACCGTTCTGGGCGGCGACGATTTCGACC
>JAZQMI010000079.1:0-14572 GCA_045543375.1 Eubacteriales bacterium
AGTTGAAAAATGATGTTGTCTTCCTAAGACCGCTTGGCCTCCGACTTGGGGGTTGCTGAAGCGGCGTACCTCGTCCCACATTCCCGCGATCTCCTCTTCGCAATGGCGGCGGATATCGGCAAGAGTGGGCAACTCGTATACCTGCTTGCCGTCCTTGAAGATGGGGGTATGCAGCGGCTTTGCGATATAGTCGGTCAGCAGCTTGCGCTTCCATGTGTGCTCGGGATCGAACAGCTCATAGGGCTTGCTGTCGTCCAGGACCTCGTCGTGCAGACAGATCAGATCGGCCTCTGCTTTGCCGCTGTCGCGTCCGTACAGACGGTACACCTTTTTGTAGTGCGGCGTGGTGATCTTGCCGACGTTCTCGCTGATCTTGATCTTGGGAATGATGTTGCCCGCCTCGTTCTCGACGGCGCAAAGCTTATACACCGCGCCGAACACGGGGTCACTTTTGGCCGTGATCAGGCGCTCACCGACGCCAAAGCCGTCGATCTCGGCTCCTTGGCGGATGAGCTCGCGAATGATATACTCGTCCAGCGAATTGGACACGATGATCTTGCATTCCGGGAAGCCCGCCTCGTCGAGCATGGCGCGGACCTTTTTGGTCAGATAGGTGATATCACCCGAATCGATACGCACGCCGCACTTGGTGATGCCGCGCGGCACAAGCACCTCGCGGAAGGCGCGAATGGCGTTGGGAATACCCGACTCAAGCACGTTGTAGGTATCGACCAACAGCGTGGCGTTGTTGGGATAAATCTCGCAGTAGGTGCGGAAAGCGGTGTATTCGTCATCAAACATTTGCACCCAAGAATGCGCCATGGTGCCCGTGGCGGGCACGCCGTAGGCGGCGTCGGTGATGGTGCAGGCGGTGGCGTTACAACCGCCGATATAAGCGGCACGCGCGCCGAGAATAGCGGCGTCAGCACCCTGCGCACGGCGCGAGCCGAACTCGCTGATGATACGTCCCTTGGCGGCACGCATGAGGCGGCTGGCCTTGGTGGCGATAAGTGACTGGTGGTTGATCATCATAAGCAGATACGTTTCAATGAACTGCGCTTCGACGGCACGGGCACGCACCGTGATCAGCGGCTCGCCGGGAAACACTACCGTTCCCTCGGGAATGGCCCACATATCGCCCGTAAAGCGGAAGGTCTTAAGATAGTCAAGGAAATCCTCCGAGAAACAGCCCTTACTGCGCAGATATTCGATATCCTCGTCCTCAAAGTGAAGATCGTTGATATACTCGACGATCTGCTCAAGTCCCGCAGCGATGGCGTAGCCGCCGTTGTCGGGGTTGTCGCGGTAGAACAGATCGAAATAGACGATACGATCTGCCATGCCCGAGGCAAAATAGCCGTTGCCCATGGTCAGTTCGTAAAAGTCACACAGCATGGTCAGATTACGGGAAATTTCCTTCATGATACGCTCCATTTCCGACGGCACGCGCCGTCATGATATACTATGCTGTTATTTTACCACATTTCCTGTCATTTTGCAAGACCTTGTTAAAAAAATTGGGGCAGCCGCTCATTCGGCTGCCCCAATGGGTATTATTCATTGTAGAATACGGTAAACTCGTAGACCGCGCCGCCGTAGCCGCCCTTGTCGCCCGAGTTGCCCATGCGCACGTAAAGCGTGCTTGCATCGGTCACAAAATCTGCGCTGTCGATAACGATCCAGCACACGTTATCCGAGCTGGCGATGCGCGCGCCGTGTACGTTGACGTAGTCCTGTACGGTCGTCCAGCTCTCACCGTCACTCGATACGCGAACGTTGTAGTTGTTGGCAATCTTGAGCAAAACGACGGCGTCCTTGTATTGCGTCAGATCATATTTGTAGACAAGGCTTCGTGCGCCGTCGCAGAACTTACAGCTCTTGTTGATACCAACGGTATCGCTGACAAGGAAGGCTGCGTCAGCGCCCGGATTTTGCGAATTGACCGGAACGGTCGTGCTCATGGCATAAGCGGCACTCAACTCGGCACGCGTCTGCACGTCATCGGTAAGGACGTCGAGATATGTTGCGATTTCCTTATCCAGTGCAGACGGCTCCTCTACGATCGCCTCACCCTCGTAATAGAGCGTGATCGAATAGATAGCGCCGCCGTAGCCCTGCTGATCGGTGCCCGCATTGTCGATCTTGACGTATAGCGTCGAGGCGCCCTGCGCGTACAGCGCGCTGTCAATGACGACGTAGGCCATATTCTCCTTGAGAATGGTTCCCCACTCGTTGCCGGCAAGGATCCAGTCACGAACGGTGACATAGTTCTGACCGTCAAACGAGATGCACACGCGATAATTCTGACACACCTCGAGCGCGATCACGGCGTTCTCATATTTGGTCAGATCGAACTTGTATACCACCTCGCGGTGTTGATCGCAGTAGCGGCAGTTTGCGGTCGCCACGCCCGTGGTAGCACCCAAATCAAGGAAATTTTTGTCGTCGCCGTTCTGATTGGTCAGCACGCTGAGCTTGTTACGCGAGGCGTAAAGGAAATCGTACTCGCTAAGGTCATACGTCAGCGGCGCGTAATTCTCGGGCGTGATCTCGGGAAGCGCGGGAAGGTCGGGCGTGTCGGGCTCGTCGGGCTGCTCGATATGAGCAGGCTCACCGCCGTAATAGACGGTGATACCATACAGCGCACCGCCCCAGCCCTGCTTATCGGTGCCCGCGTTATCGATCTTGACGTACAGCACATTGCTCTCGGGCGCGTAAATGCTGCTGTCAATGATGAGATAGGCCTTATTGTTGGCTGCCATGCTCCATTCATTTCCTGCCAGCAGCCAATCCTGAACCGTCACGTAGGACAGGTCGTTGGTAGATACCTGAATGCGGTAGTTCTGCGAAATCTGCAAGGCGATGAGAGCATGCTCGTACTTGGTCAGGTCGAACTTGAGAATGATCTCGTGATCGACGTCGCAATAGCGAAGCGCGGCGGTTGCCTGCGCGTAATCGACGTAGATGAACTCGGCGTCCTTGCCCTCGGAATTGCTTGCCACGCTGTATTTATTGAGTGATGTGTACGCCTTGTCATATGCGTCGAGCGAATTGACAAGCGGCGCGTAATCCTTGGGATCGGTCTCGGGGATCATGGGCGCATCGTAGAGCACGTGATACTCGGTGACTGCACCGCCCCAGCCCTTCTTGGGATCGGGATCGGCGTTG
Organism: Eubacteriales bacterium; assembly: GCA_045543375.1. GTDB lineage: Bacteria > Bacillota > Clostridia > Oscillospirales > CAG-272 > SIG644. Next base: position 3,169 of record JAZQMI010000079.1, read on the forward strand.
GACAGGCGGATATACATCATATCCGCATCCTTGGCGTATATCTGGCTATCAACACCGACAATGTAGGTATTGGTATTGGAATCGATGCGATGCCCGTTGACCGTAATGAAGTTTTGAATCTCTGTCCAATCCTTCCGATCGGTTGACACCTCAAGCTTATAGTTCTGCGACAATGCCAGAGCAACGTAGGCGTTGGTGTATATATTCAGATCGATACCCCAGATGACCTCGTTGTCACCGTCGCAATAGTAGTTGTACGTTCCGACTTTGACATTGTCAAGGTTCAGAATAAACTTTTTATCCAGCGCATTACCGTACTTATTTGTCGTTGCCGACAGAATGGCCTTGCCGCTTTGCACCATGCGGTCAAGATCCTTTTGCTCAATGATGGGAGCAAAGTCCTGCACTGCTTTGGGCTGCTGCAATTCGTAATCGTCCACGGGAGTAGTGCCCCACTCGACCGTCACGTTGACGCCACGGTTCAATCCTTGGAAATGAATGAGCAGCGAATCCGTCTTGCCATCCCATGCGGTCAGGCACTCGACCTGAATGTTGCCCTTGTAGTTCTCTGCCGAAATGCGCTGCGGGTACAGTCCGTCGGGAGCAGCAATGCGGGTAGCGACCATTGCGGCCTCGGGGCTGACTACGTTGAAGCGGGTCACGCTTGCACTCTGCTCGGCAACGGTCACCTCGCCGCCCGAGAACAGAATTTGAGGTGTGTCCGTGACCACGACGTCGGTCACGTCGTAAAGCAGCGCGCTGTCGTCGGCCTCTATGACATAATGCGTGTAGTAACCGAGCTGCGGATCGAACAGGTCGATATACTTACCCGTCAGCACGTTTTTCTGACCGAATGAGTAAGCCGCGACCACGTTGCCACGCTTGGTCCACATCAGAGTGGCGGAATCGTATTTGTACTGTGCGTATTGGCAAGCGTATTCGGTCAGCTTGCGCATGACTGCGCTGCCGCCCGTTTGCGTCGTAAATAGTGCTGCGGGAATGCTGAAGGCAACCAAGCGACCTTGACCGACCTGCTCGTCGATGCCGACGGTCTTGCCGTCCAGCGCCAGCACGGGCGTGCAATCGCCCTCAAAGCACGTATAAAAGCGATTGTAGCTGTCGGGGCAAACAAAGGCGTTGATGGCCGTCTGTTTACCGTCACCCACCCACTCAAAACGCGTATCTTCATCAAGCGTCATATTTTCGACCGTCACGTCAAGATGGAGCATATCAAGCAGTGCCTGGAATGGCGTGCTGTTCGATCCCCACCACACGTCGGAGATCTGATCGTACGCATCGTGTCCGCCTACGTACAGGCAGATACCGCCCTGCTCGATCCAGTCGGCAATGATCTCACAAACGCTTGCGTCCATGGGCTTCTGCCCGTCAAAGGAAAGCAGCAGAAGGTTGATACCCGCAAGATCCTCGACCGAGCGAATTTGCTCCATCGAGGTGATGGAAAGCGGAATGCCGTCGGTCAGCAGCGGCAGCGTCATGCCAAGAAAGCTGTCGTTCGAGGAAGGTGCCCACATCGCGTTGGCGTTGTTCTGGTAGCTCAGGCTATCCGAGAGCACGTAGCTGATGCCGGGCGTACCCGCGCTTTGAACGGCCGCCTTGCCGGCGACCTCGTTCTGCGCCTTCATGACGGACAACTGAATGGCTCTGTAATTTTGCGAAGCCGCCTCAAACGAGCGGAACGGCCATACCGTGATCTGGAATCGGTTGATGCTGGGCTGCATGAGCTGCGCCACAATGGTATTGAAATAGTGCGGAACGTAATAGTCCTCGGTTCTGTCGGTCTTGATGCCGTCGCCCACCGGGTCGGCCAGCGTGTAAAGGTCCATATCCCCCACGCCGTCGACGTACGAAGCATAGCCGAGATATCCCGCAAGATAACGGTTACTAAAGGTCACACCGTCCTGCGTCAGCGTAGCACCGGCGGTATCCGTCCATGTCTGGCCGATCATACCGTCGTAGAGCCCTGAGTTCAGATAATAGTTCATACCGCTCACAAGTCCGGGAATGCCCGATTTGCCGGGTCCCTTGGTAACGTTATAGCTGGGTGTAGAGTGAACAGCAATGTAAATCTTGACGTCGGGGCGCTTTTCTCTGACGCGTGCGACGATGGTTTCCATCATTCGGTTCAGCAAATAGACCTTGAGCTTTTGAGATTTGACCATAGCGTCGGGCGACGTGGTCTGATCCACCCAAGGCTCACCGTAATATTTCTGCCACTCGCGCTTGAAGGCGTCCGAATAGCCGGATTCCTTATAAAGATCGGGCTCCTCAAAGACGACCGTGCGGATGGCCTCGACCTCAAGGGCGGGCTCAAGGAATTCCCAGACGTATTCCGTCCATTCATCATTGGGCATAATGTAATATTCGCTGCCGCTGGTCAAACGGGTGCCGGTGTTGTCCAGCATGATCTGATCGGCGTGCTCCTCAAGATACGCCTCGTCGTTCGTTCGGTTGATAATGGTCATCATGTGCAGCTCGTACCGATCACCCAGTTTGGCCCACTCCTTCATGGCTGCGATCGAGCCCGAGCGCGGTGCATAGTAAGACATGACCGCATCCGAGGAGAGATACTGCAGTTCGGTGTAGTTGTGCGTCTGGAAGGTCGTCTTGGGGCCTTGCAGATTCATCGCCTCGTAGCTGCTCATGTATTTATTGACCGCCTCGGCAAGTCCCTGTGGGATGCGCCCGAGCTCGGCCGTATTCTCGTGAATGGCCTCGCCCTTGCCCACCGTTACCTCACGCTCGGAGGGCACGGTAGGAAGCCCGCTCAGATCAATCTCACCGTCAGGATCCTCAGGATCACTCGAATCTCCCGGTTGATCGGGATCAACGGACGGCGTTGGCTCGTCATTACAAGCAGTCATGCCGAAAATGGGCGTCAGTACCATCAGGGCAAGCAACAACCATACGAGTAATTTTTTCATAATACGATCTCCTTTTTGAGCAGATTGGTGGTATATCGACTAACGTTTGTATATTCTTTCCATTTCATTGCGTGCAAGTTGTGATTTTTTATCACTCTTGACTATTTTATGATACACCCACACGCCCATTCTGTCAATTGACAATTTCACCAAATACTTGTATTTTTCTACTGTTGATGCAAAAGCATACGAAAAAAGGGGGTACGAAACGAGTCGTTCCCCCTTTGATCTCTATTATGTATTAGTTATAGAATACGGTGAACTCATAGATCGCTACACCGTATCCACCCTCTCCTCCGCAGTTGGAGAAGCAAACGTACATCTCATTGCCTCCGTTGGCAAAATCCGCGCTGTCGATGGTGATCCAGCCTACGTTACTCGAGTTGTTAATGCGCAGACCACCATTGACGTTGACGTAGTCCTGAACAGTCGTCCAACTCATATCGTCGCTTGAGACGCGCACGTTGTAATTGTTGGCAATACGGAACATGATGACAGCATCCTTATACTGCGTCAAGTCGAACACATAGGTCAGGCTGCGCGCACCGTCGCAGAATTTGCAGTGACCGTTGATCTGGTCGGTGTCCTTTCCGGGCACGACAAACGCCGCATCCTCGCCCGGGTGCTCGTTGTTGACCGTCACCGTCACGCTGCTCGCATACGTGGCATTCAGATGCTCGCGCGTTTGCGCATCCTTGGATTCAACGGGCAGATAGCCTCTGATCTCCTCCAAAATATCGGATTCCTCGACCACGTCGCCCGTGTAGTAGATTGTGAAGCCGAACAGCGCCGCGCCCCAACCCTTATTGTCGGGACCCGCGTTGTCAATCTTGACGTACAGCATATCGACTGCGGAAGCCAGTATGGTAGTATCCAAGATCACGTGTGTTCTGTTCGCGCCATTCTCAAGTCTATCGTTGCCGGCCAGAATCCAGTCCTGAACGGTGACAAAAGTCCTGCCGTCATAAGAGATGAGCACGCGGTAGTTCTGCGAAATATCCAAAGCAATAACGGCATTCTGATACTTGGTCAGATCGAATTTGAGTGTGAATTCATTGCCTCGGTCGCAGAAGCGGTTGGAAGCGTTGGCCTCAGCGGCGTTGGCGTGCAAAAATTCCGCGTCTTCGCCAAACGAATTGCTCTTGACAACTCTCTTGTTGTAAGAGAAATACGTTGTATCGTATTCGGTCAGATCAAGCGCAGTAGGCACGTAGCTCTCAGGCGTGATCTCGGGTAGTGCGGGCACGTCGGGAAGGACGGGCGGCTCCACGTCGGCAGGCTTGCCGCCGTAATAGACCGTGATGCTTTCAAGACGCGCACCCCAGCCGTTGGTCGGATCGCACGCGGACAGCTTGACGTACATAGCCTTGGAGCCCCCGGCGTAGACGGCGCTATCCAAAATCACGTAGGTCATATTGGCCGTCGTGATCTTGCTCCACTCGTTGCCCTGCCCGACCCAGTCCTGCGCGGTCACGTAGGTGCGACCGTCGGCCGACACCTGAATACGGTAGTTCTGGCAGATCTGCAACGCTACCACGGCGTCCTGATACTTGGTCAGGTCGATCTTCAGGATCAGCTCTTTGTCGCGGTCGCAGAAGCGACAGTTCTGATTACTTTCGGCGCGATTATCATAAATGAATTCGGCATCCTCGGCGTTCACGTTGCTCCTTACGCTGACCTTTTGCAGCGAAGCGTACGCTTCGTCGTAGGTTGCAAGGCTGTCAAGCAGCGGTGCATAATCGGCGGGATCTGTTTCGGGAATGATAGGCGCGTTATAATAGATCTCGTACTGCGTCACGGCACCGCCGTAGCCCTTGCCGGGATCGGCGTTGGACAGACGGACGTACATGTAATCGGCGTCCTTAGCGTAGACCTTACTGTCAATACCCACGATGCAGGTGTTCGAGGTAGAATTGATGCGGTTGCCGTTGACCTTGATATAGTCTTGCACCATCAGCCAGTCCTCACCGTCGGTCGATACCTCAAGGCGATAATTTTGCAGCACGGTGATGGCAAAATAGGCGTTCTTGTATTCGTTCAGATCAATCTTCCAGATCACCTCGCCCTTATCGTCGCAGTAGTAGCGAGCGGCATTGATGGCAGCGGTGTTTTTAATGATAAACTCCTCGTCAAGCAAGTTGCCCGCGTTGGTGGTGACGGCTCTTATGGCCGTCTTGCCATTGTCGATCAGATGTTTCAGCACGTCATCGTCGATCACGGGAGCAAAATACTGCATATACGCCGGTTGCTGCATCTCATAATCCTCGACGGGCTCGGTCGTCCATTCGATGGTCAAATAAGCACCGCGTGTGACGCCCGTCACGTGGATCAGCAGCGTATCCAACTTACTGTCCCAGGCGCAAAGCGGCTCGAGCTGAATGTTACCCTTGTAATTTTGTCCGCTGATACTCTTGGGATATAAACCGTCCGGCACCATAATGCGGGTAGCCACCGTAGAGCCCGCGGGACTGTCGATGATGAACTTGGTCGTTTGCGCGGTGTTCTCCTGCACGGTGATCTCACCGCCCGAGAAGGCAATGACGGGCACGTCGGTCGCCTTCAGATCGGTAATATCGTAGAGCAACGCGCTCTGATCTGCATCCAGTACGTAGTGTGTATGGACGGTAAGCCGGGCGTCGAACAGATCGATATAGCGACCCGTCAGCACGTTCTTCTGTCCGATCGAGTGCGCTGCAACGACGTTGCCGCGCTTGGACCACATGAGCGTGGTAGAGTCGTACTTCACGTCGGTATATTGGCAAGCGTATTCGGTCAGCTTGCGCACGACCTCGCTGCCGCCCGCCGTCTTGGCAAGCAGCGCCGCGGGCAGGCTGAGTGCGATCAGGTGCCCCTTGCCGACCTGCTCGTCGATACCGACGGTGTGTCCCTCAAGGGCAAGAATGGTGTTAGTATTCCCATCAAAGCTGCTGTAAAAGCTGTTGTAATCGGTCGAGCAGGTCATGGCCTGCAATGCGGTCTGCTTACCATCGCCCATCCATTCCATGCGGGCGTCGGCACCGAGCTGCATGGGGACTACGGTCACGTCAAGCTCCATCGCATCAAGCATCGCTTGCAGCGGCGTGCCGCTCGCGCTCCACCACGAGCTCTCGATCTCGTCGTATGCGTCGTGGCCACCGATATAAAGGCATACGCCTCCCTGCTTCACCCACTCGGCGATTGCCTTGCAGACGCTCTCCTCCATGGGCTTCTGGCCGTCAAAGGAAAGCAGCAGCACGTTGATGCCGGCAAGATCATCGGCAGACTTGATATGCTCCATAGCTGTCAGCGTCAGCGGAATACCGTCCGAGAGCAGCGGCAGCGTCACGCCCAAAAAGCTATCGTTGGACGAGGGTGCCCATGTCGTGCTGTCGTTGTCCTGATGGGACAGCGTATCCGAGAGCACGTAGCTGATACCGGGTGTACCGGCGCTCTGAACGGCTGCCTTGCCCGAAACCTCGTTCTGTGCCTTGATAACGGACAGTTGAACGGCACGATAATTCTGCGTCGCTGACTCAAACGAGCGGGCGGGCCACACGGTGACCTGGAAGCGGTTGATGGCGGGCTGGATCAGTTGCGCAACGGCAGTATCCACATACGCCTCGTAGTAATTCTTTTCGGTAACGCCGTTCTTACCGATGCCGTCACCGGCGGGGGCAACCACCGTAAACAGATCGAGATCTCCCGCGCTGTCTATGTAGGACGCATAGCCCAGATAGCCCGCCAGGAAGCGGTCGTTATACACGTTGCCGTCCTGCGTCAGCGGAGCGTAGGCGGTATCCGACCAGGTCTGACCGATGATGCCGTCGTAAAGCCCCGTTGCCATGTGCCGGTTGGTTGCCGTTGCGATACCCGTATTGCCGTTGAACGAAACGATATTCAGGCTCATGGTCGAGTGCGTGCCGAGATACACCTTGGTGTCGGGCGACTTTTCCTTGATACGCGTGATGACCGTTTCCATGGTGCGGTTGAGCAGGTACAGCTTGAGCTGCTGAGATTTGAGCATTGCCTCGGGCGAGCTCGTCTGATCCTGCCAAGGTTCACCATAATATTGCTCCCACTCGCGCTTGAAGCACGCGGAATAGCCCGATCCCTTGTAAATATCAGGCTCCTCAAAAACGATAGTCTTGATCGGCGCCGTATCAAGCGCGATCTCAACGATCTCCCACAGATACTCGGCCCACTCGTCATTGGGCATCATATAGTAGAAGGTGCCCGAGTGCGCCATATAGTTGCCGTCCCGATCCATCATGACCTGATCCATACGCGACGGGTCGCTTGAGAGGTACTCGTTGGTGGCGTTGGTTCGGTTGATGATGGTCATCATGTGCAGTTCGTACTGATCCGTATGAGCATTCCAGAGCTTGACGATGTTTGCCATGCCATTCTTATCGGCGCGATAGGCCATGACCGCATCGGTCGGCATCATCTGTGCTTCAGAGAAAGCATCGGTCTGAAAGGTGGTACGTGCGCCGTCAATGACGATGGTGCCGTAGCTCGTCATATATTTGTTGACCAGCTCGGCAAGCCCTTCGGGAATACGACCGAGCTCAGCCGTGTTTTCGTGCAATGCGCTGCCTGCGATCACCTCCACCTCACGCTCGGACGGAACGCTCGGAAGATCAGACGGATCTTGCCCCTCAGGATCGTTGCTCGGGTCGCTCGGATCATTTGGTCCGTCCGTCCGGTCGGGCGGTCTTTGAGTGCAACCTACCATGCCAAGCACAGGCAAAAATGCCATCAAGCCCACAAGAAACCATAAAAATGCCTTTTTCATGTGTTGTTTCTCCTTTTTTGTTCGTACAGATATCAAGCAATAACATCCGTTCGCATAGAGCGATCAACTAAAATTCAAATTTTTGTATTTGGAAGGAGAGATTCCTTCTACCTTTTTGAACACGCGCGAGAAATATTGCGGGCTTTCAAAGCCGCAAAGCGCCGAGATCTCCGAAATACTTTTTTCTTTATCGCGAAGCAAAGTCTTAGCCTTGGCGATCTGCAACGCCGTCTTATATTCGCCGATGGTGATTCCCGTACGCTTTTTGAAGGTGTGCATCAGATAATAGGAGCTGATGTGCAGTTTAGCGGCGATCTCGGAGATTGAAAGGTTTTCGCAAATACGTTCGCTCAAAATCTTCTCGACCATTTCAACGACGGGTACGGGCGAGCACTCCTGCGTGGAAACAGTGCGTATGAGGCGAAGCAGCTCAAGCATGGTCGAAAACCGATCCGTACCGGCGGTTTCAAGCTTGGACAGCAACGCGTCAAACTTACTCGTGTCCAGCTCGCACATGTTATCGCAGGCGATCGGATAATAGTCAAAGATGGCTGAGAACAGCTCGCCGTTCTTGGTTGACTTATGGCACAGATTTTCGGCAAGCTCAACGTCGGAAAAGCGCTCCAGCTCCTCGAACGGATTGCTGTCGTCGACGTATTCACCGAGCTTGGAGATCACGACCTTGAGCTTGCTGCTCGGGTCGACGAGCCTGCCTGCCATGATATCCTGCTCGGTGATCCTGGCAAGCAATATCTCGCGTGCGGAGCTCATGACCTCGTCCAGATTTTTCTTGAACGAGCCGCGCTCGCGGTCGTAGGTGATATAGATATAGCCGTCCTTGGCCTCGACCGCATCGGGATAGGAAACGTTGGAGCGCTCGTCGAGCAGCAGCGAATATTTCCAACTCTCGCCCTCGTCCTCCGAGAGCAGCGCGGTCAGATTGTTTCGGCCGTTAAATTTATAATGGTTAACGAGCAGTAGTCTGCCCGAGGAAAGTCGGCTGATGAAAAAGCGCGAGCAGGGACCGCCGATCTTACTGTCTACAGCCTCCGTCCAGGTGTGTCCTTGGTCGTAGGAATAGGATACGGCAATGCCATAGGTGGTGCGAATAAGCATCATGAGCTTGCCGCTCCTGAGCTCAACGATCATATGCTCGTCAAATGAGCGCTTGTCCGCGCGGACGCCGCCCAGCCGTTTGAACGTCTTGCCGTGATCGAGCGATTTGTAGACGAATGCGCCGCTGTCTTCCCTTTTGTATCCCTGCTTTTCGGCGGGCAAGCCGTACACCTCGTACATGGGATCCCACACGGCGATCGGGAACAGCCATTCACCCGTGCGCAGAACGGTAGGTTTATTCAGCATGACGTATTTTCCGATGGGAAACACGTCGCTCCAGACGAGCGTATCTGCATCGGGGTCTTCACAGACGGCCGCAAACACGCCGCCGTCCTGCGCCAGCGACGCGTACGCCCAGCAAAGCCACAGCCGACCGAGCGGATCGATCCAGATGGCGGGATCGTAGCATCTCTCATGCTCCATAAAGGCGACCGCAATGGGCTCGGAAAAGCTTTTGCCGCCATCGTCCGATCGAAGCAGAACGACGAAGTTCCCCTCGTCCTCCTTGGTGCCCCCCGAATAGAAGGTAGAAAAGACACGCCCCTTGGCGCTGACCTCAATACCCGGTATGCCCTGCCACAACCGATGCTTGGAAGAAAATTTTTTCAGTTCGGCCGCGTCGGTGATCAACATACGGCAGCCCCTCTCTTTCTCGTTTTTGTTTATTATACCATGAATCCGTCGATTTTGTTAGCAAAATACTGCTTTTTTGCATTTCTTTTGTTACCATTGCCGTAAAAGCAGAAAAAACGGCGTATTTCAGCCGTTTTCCCTGTTGTAAAATCACTTAATTGTAGTATACGGTAAACTCGTAAATGGCTGCACCCCAGCCCTCGGTACCGCCGGGGTTGGAGAACCAGACGTAAAGCTGATTCGCGCCGTCGGCGAAGGTCTTGCTGTCGATGGTGATCCAGCCCATATTTTCCGCGCTGCTGATGCGGCCGCCGTTGACTTTGACGTAGTCCTGAACGGTCGTCCAGTCGCTTCGGTCGTTCGACACGCGCACGGTGTAGTTGTTCGCAATGCGGAACATGATCGTAGCGTCTTGATACTTCGTCAGATCAAAGACGTACATCAAACTGCGCGGTCCGTCGCAGAATTTGCACAGATGGTTGATCCTGTCGGTATCCTGACCGGGCACGACGAAGGATGCATCCGCGTTGGGATAATCGGTGTTGACCATAATATTGGTACTGTTGGCGTAAGCAGTGCTCAAACGCTGCTGCGTGGCCGTACCGTCCTTTTCCACGGCCAGATAGCTCTCTATCTCCTTGTCGATGGGCAGAACGGTATCTTCAACCTCTTCACCCGTATAATAGATGGTCATGCTGTACAGCGCACCGCCCCAGCCCTGATTGTCCGCACCGGCGTTGTCGATCTTGATATACAAGGTCTTGACGTCCTTGGCGTAGACGGTGGTATCGAGCACCATATACGTCCTGTTGGCCTGCGTGATCTGCCCCCACTCGTTGCCTGCAAGGATCCAGTCCTGAACGATGACGTAGTTGACGTTATCGTAGGACATGAGCACGCGATAGTTCTGCGAGATATCAAAGGCGATCACGGCATCCCCGTAGGTGGTCAGATCAAATTTGAGGACCAGCTCGGTCGTCGCATCGCAATATCTGCAGGTCGCGTTGGAGGGAGCGCTGCTGGCGTGAATAAACTCAAGATCCTTACCCTCGTTGTTGGTCTTGACCTCTCTCTTGTTGTACGACGCATACTGTGCATCGTATGCCGAAAGCTCGGGCACAAGCGGCAGATAGCTCTCGGGCGTGAAGGTGGGCAGCTCGGGCACGTTGACGGGCTCGTCGGGTACGCTCGGCTGATCGGGTGTCACGCTCACGTCGGCCTTACCGCCGTAGTAGACCGTGATGCTATGCAGCGCGGTACCCCAGCCCTTGGTGGTATCTGCGGCCGCGAGCTTAATATACATCACATCGGAATCCTTGGCGTAAATCGCGCTATCCAACATGACGTAGGTCAGATTTTGCGTTGTGACCTGACTCCATTCATGTCCCTGCAAAATCCAGTCCTGAACGGTATAGTAGCTGCGTCCGTCGGCAGATACCTGAATGCGATAGTTCTGCGAGACTTGAAGCGCCACGAGCGCATCCTGATACTTGTTCAGGTCGACCTTGAGATACAGCTCTCTGGTCGTATCGCAATAACGAACGTTGCCATTGGATTGCGCACGGTCAAGGTAGATGAACTCTGCGTCTTGATTTTGACTGTTGGTCTTGACGCTGAGCTTATTCAGCGATTTGTATGCGGCATCGTACTGCGCGAGATTGCCGACCAAGGGAGCATAATCTGCGGGATCGGTCTCGGGGATGACGGGCGCGTTATAATAGATCTCGTATTTTGACACCGAGCCGCCGTAGCCCTCTGTGGGATCGGCGTTGGAAAGACGCACGTACATAAAGTCCGCATCCTTGGCGTATATCTTGCTATCAATACCGTAGGTAGCAACGTTGGAGCCTGCGTTGATGCGCATGCCGTTGACCTTGATAAAGTCCTGAACGACCGTCCAGCTCTCGCCGTCGGTTGAAACCTCCAAAAGGTAGTTCTG
>JAZQMI010000080.1:0-9926 GCA_045543375.1 Eubacteriales bacterium
TACTTATGATGACCTAGATCGAGTGACCAAGCGAACCACCAAAAATTTGAGTGGCACCGTTCTCTCTCAGGAGAGCTTCACCTACGACAAGTCAAGCAACCTGACGCAAGCAAACGGCACAGCTTTCACCTACGACGTCGCGCCGAAAAAAAGCCGAACCCGATTGACAAACCGCCCTCAATATGCTATAATATCACGATAGCTCCGCCGAACGGTCGCGCCGTATGGTGCCGAAAGGTATTACGGTGAGGAAAGTCCGGGCTTCACAGGGCAGGGTAGCTGATAACGTCAGCCGCGGGTAACCGCCGGGAAAGTGCAACAGAAATAAACCGCCCGCAAGGGTAAGGATGGAAAGGCGAGGTAAGAGCTCACCCACTTGCACGGTAACGTGCATTTGCTGTAAACCCTATCCGAAGCAACACCGCATGGAGATAGTCGGCCCGACGCAGATCTCCGGGTGGCACGGCGCTCGCGCCGAAGCTTGTCGGTGACGGCAAGCGAAGATTGATGACCGTTTAAGACAGAACCCGGCTTACAGACGAAGCTATCAAAAAAGCGCACCGCTTGAATTTGAGCGGTGCGCTTTTTTTCGACCGAATCCGTTGACATGTCTTCCATATTTTGGTATAATATAGAGGAAAAATTTTCCTCTACACCTCAAAAACGATGGGAGATCAGAATGTACAGAAAATATGAAAGCAAAAACGTGTACGACGCCCTCACAGAGCGCCTACACTATCTGTTTGAAGAATTCGATAATATTCTGCTTTCCTTCTCGGGCGGCAAGGACAGTGGGCTTTTGCTCAATATCGTGCTGGATTTTCAAAAGAAGTACTATCCTGAGCGCACCATCGGTGTTTTTCATCAGGATTTTGAGGCGCAGTATTCACAAACGACCGAATACGTGGAGCGCACCTTTCAGCGACTGGAAAACGAGAATGTGGAGCGCTATTGGGTCTGTTTGCCCATGGCGACACGCACGGCACTAAGCAATTACGAAATGTTTTGGTATCCGTGGGATGATACCAAAAAGGAGCTTTGGGTACGCCCTATGCCCGAGCATGAGTTCGTCATCAATCTTGACAACAACCCGATAACGACGTATCGCTACAAAATGCATCAGGAGGATCTCGGTAAGCAATTCAGTCGCTGGTATCGCTTGACGCACGGAGAGAAAAAGACGGTGTGCCTTCTCGGTATCCGTGCAGACGAATCCATGCAGCGATACAGCGGTATCATCAACAAGCGGCACGGTTATGATGGGCAGTGTTGGATCACGCGGCAGTTCAAGGACGTCTGGGCGGCCTCGCCCCTGTACGATTGGACGGTGGGGGACGTATGGCATGCCAATTATCTGTTTGGATACGACTATAATCGGCTTTACGACATGTTTTATATGGCAGGCGTTCGGCCCGATCAGATGCGCGTTGCCTCGCCCTTCAACGATTACGCCAAGGAGAGCCTAAATCTGTACCGTGTGCTTGATCCGCCTATGTGGGCACGGCTGGTTGGGCGAGTAAAGGGAGCAAATTTTGCTTGCGTGTATACGCGCTCCAATAAAAATTCCACCTATCGCACACTGACCGTTCCCGAGGGGCACACGTGGGAATCCTATACCAAGTTTTTGCTGGACACGCTGCCGGCACGCATGCGCAACAACTACATTAAAAAATTCAGGACATCCATCGAGTTTTGGCACAAAACGGGCGGTGGGCTATCCGAGGAAACCTATCAGGAGCTGCTCGATCACGGCTATCGCGTGGCAAAAAACGGTGTTTCCAATTATACGATTATGAAAAATCCGCGCGTCATTTTTCTCGACAAGATTCCCGATCATACGGATGATATCAAGTCGACCAAGGATGTGCCAAGCTGGAAGCGTATGTGCTACTGCATTTTGAAAAATGACCACATTTGCCGCTTCATGGGCTTTGGTCTGACACGCGAGCAGCAGCGGCGTATTGACGTTTTGAAGAAAAAATACGGTGAGATTGGTCAAGAAAAATAAGACCTGCAAAAGGAGGTTATCATGGTGTTCAAAAGCCCCGTATACGGCGTCCGAGCCGTACCGATCGAAAAGATCGTACCAAATACATATAATCCAAACAGCGTAGCTCCTCCCGAGCTGAGGCTGCTGTACGATAGCATTTGTGAAGACGGATATACCATGCCTATCGTCTGCTACTATGTCAAGGAAAAGGATATTTACGTCATTGTGGACGGCTTTCACCGCTACCGCGTCATGCTGGAAAATCAGGATATTTACGACCGCGAGGGCGGGATGCTGCCTGTGTCGGTCATCGATAAGCCGCTCGATCACCGTATGGCCAGTACCATACGCCACAACCGCGCACGCGGCTCACACGATATCGATCTGATGAGCAATATCGTCAAGGAGCTTCACGAGCTCGGTCGCTCGGACGCATGGATATCCAAGCATTTGGGTATGGAAAAGGACGAGATATTGCGACTCAAGCAGATCACAGGTCTTGCCGCGCTTTTCAAGGATATGCGCTTTGGCTCGTCCTGGGTGCCCGCCGAGGACGCCTTTGACGAGGATCCCGATAGCCTGACCGAAATGAACGAGCAGGAGGAAGAGCTGCGCGAAATATAATCAAAGACCCCCTTCGCACGGCGAAGCGGGTCTTTTGGACAAAAACGATTTAAGCCAATCTGCGTCTGATCTGAAGCAGACGGACGATGACGGGGGCGAGCACCAGACACAGCCCGATCTCGAACAGAAAGTTGCCCATGGCCATGGCCCAGAACAGTGCCATGCCCGATGCGCTCATGCCGATCGTTTCGGCGATCTCGTTGGCAAAGGGAAGGAAGAACGCAGCCGAGCCGAGCAGGAATACGGCGGTGTTGGAAACGGGGCAAAGCAAGGCGGCGGCAATGACCGCAACGACCTCGTTCCACTTGTGAAGCAACTTATATACAAGACCTGCAACAAAGCCGCACGCGACGCCCTTGAGCAGTACAGTGATGAGCGTTCCGTGAACGCTGAAGGTCAGAAACAGAGCTGCACCGCCCGTTGCCAGTACGACAACGCCGAACACAAGACCCAGCCACGCGCCGACGCCTGCACCGCACAGCGCCGCACCGATGACGATGGGCACAAGCGCAAGAGCCGTGGAGAACGGACCGAAAAAGGTGGTATACGTGCCAAGCAGCTGCAAAAGAATGACCATAGCCGTCATGACTGCTCCAAGCACCATCGTTTGTGTGGACATTTTTCTTTGATTTGTCGTTTTCATATTAGATTCTCCTTTATCCCATGGTGGCGACCAGCACGGTCATCTCACCCTCAAGCGTGATCTCGCCAAGAGCGGCAGGCAAATAGTAGCCGTCTGCACGGGTGACGGGATATTTCTCGCCGCCCGATACGATACAGCCTTTGCCGTCAAGGCAGAGCAAAAAGGCGAATGACTGCTCATCTACCGTCAGCGCGGTGGGCTCGGTGATGCTCAACTTGCGCGTCTTGAAATAGCGGCAATGCGCCAGCGTATCGGCATCGGCCTTGCCTGCCTCGTAGCGAATGGCGTTGACGGCGTCCTCTGTGAAGGGGACGGTCACGTCGAGCGCCTTATCCACATGCAGCTCGCGCAGCGAGCCGTCCGCGCCGCGGCGGTCGTAGTCGTAGACGCGGTAGGTCAGGTCGCAGTTTTGCTGGATCTCGGCGATCAGAATGCCCGCGCCGATGGCGTGCAGTATGCCCGAGGGAATGAAATAGGTTTCACCCCCAGGGACGGGGCAGTGGTTCATGGTGTCGGACAGCTTGCCGTTGCGTACCATGTCGCGGAATTGCTCGGCGCTCATGCCGTCCTTCAAACCGTAAATGATCTCGGCGCCCTCGTCGGCCTCGACGATGTACCACATCTCGGTTTTGCCGCGGTCGTTTTCCACACGAGCGGCGTAATCGTCGTCGGGGTACACCTGCACGGAAAGCTTGTCGCATGCGTCGATCAGCTTGACAAGCAGCGGAAAATCGCCGCCTGCGTGTGCCGAGCCGACCACGCCGTTGCCGTATGTATCAATGTATTCGCGCACCGTCATGCCGGCGCAAGCGCCATTCCCGATGACGCTCATTTCCTTGTCGCGCACGGTCAGCATCCAGGCTTCGCCGACCGTTTCGGCGTCGGTCTTCATACCCCAGCCGTCGATCAGACGCTTGCCGCCCCACAGAGGAGATTTGGTGATATAGGATAATTTGAGCGGATATAAATGGTTCATTGCTTTGATCCTTTCTCAAAGTGGGATTTTCTTTTTTCAAATTATAGCACCAAACGCTTCGCTTGTCAAGAGCGACCTCGCACAAAGCGTCAGGATTTTGCGTAAAAAAACACGCAAGGGCATTGATTTTTGACGTGCCGTATGTTACAATAAATACAATGAACGAGCCTTGCGGCGGAAAGGGAGTACTATGAAAACAAGCAAAGGACGGATTGCCTTTTTACTGATTACCATCGTTCTGCTGACTGCCGTTGCATACGTGCTGTACACCGAGCCCGAACTGCCCGCTTGGTTTGCCGGTGCGGACGAGCCCGTGCCGCCCGTGTCTAATGACCCGATCGTAGACGATCCGATCGTGAACGATCCGATCCCCGATAACCCAACAGTAGACGATCCGATCGTAGACGATCCGATCGTGAACGATCCGACGACGCCCGATGACCCGCCCGTAAACGAGCCGCAGCAACCGCTTGAGCCCATCGTTACGGTGAGCGGCGACGCTTATACCTATGATGTGATGAGCAAGCACCTCCGCGCGCTCGCGGCGCGATATCCCGATCTTTTGCGCGTGAGCAGCTATGGCACGTCGGCGGACGGACGGGAGCTGTACGTGGCAACGCTGGGCGCACCCGACGCCGAGCGCCAGATCATTGTCACAGCGGGCATGCACGCACGCGAGTATGTCAACTGCTACGTCGTTATGCGGCAGCTCGAATATTATCTTGAAAATTACGATACCGGCACGTACGAGGGCAAGACCTACCGCGAGTTATTCTCAAAGGTAAATATCGTGCTTGCACCCATGACCAATCCCGACGGTGTGACGCTCGCTCAACAAGGGCTTGGCGCGCTTGCTTCGGACGAGCTACGCGAGCAGGTCAAGGATATCGTGCGCTCGATCCATAACGGAAGTGTTGACGCGTATTTGAAAAATAACTGGAAGTCCAACGCGCGCGGCGTGGACGTCAACCGGAATTTTGATATTCTTTGGGAGCAGTACGTCATGAGATCGTCAAACGGCGAGCCAAACCCGCGCTATCTTGTGCCGAGCTTCAAGGAATACAAGGGAAGCGCACCCGAAACCGAGCCCGAGGCGGCTGCGCTGGTCGCGCTGACCAAGGGACTTTCCAATCCCGTAGCGTCCGTCTGCGTGCACTCGCAGGGCAATCTGATCTATTGGCGGTGTGACCCCGACAGCGCACTTTGGGCGGAAAACCGGCGCCTTGCCGAGCTGACGCACAGCATAACAGGCTATCTTATCATTGACGAAAATCAAACCGATGCCCAGACCGAGCCGTCGTACAGCAACTGGACGGTGTTCGCGCTCCGTATTCCCACCGTCACGGTCGAAAACGGCACGGGAGGATACCCGCAGACCTATGACATGGCAGACGGATTTTTTGAGTGTAACCGCGAGCTTTGGGCAGCGGTCGCGCTTGAGTATGCGCAAGATAAATAACGAAAAACGCCAAGCGTAGGAAAAAATAGACAAAAAGCGTGATCTGTTTTTGATGAATATGACGATAGGAACAAGTTGCTTTTTTGAAAACAGCAATATATGTCCAAAAAATGCCGTTTAATGTCTTGAAAGATGGCTAACTTTGTCTTAAAATATGTAATGAATTATAAGGGTTTCCGGGCGAAATCCTTAAAAATGAGGAGGAGAAAGATATGTCTTTACCTGTTGCAGTACAAGTCTATTCGGTGCGTGATAATGCAGCGAAGGATCTGCGCGGTACGCTGAAGGCCATCAAGGAGATGGGCTACGACGGCGTTGAGTTCGCAGGCCTTTACGGCAATTCGCCCGCCGAGATCAAAAAAATGTGCGAAGAGATCGGCCTGGTTCCGATTTCTGCCCACGTTCCTTACGTCGATATGGTGGCAGATGCCCAAGGTGTGCTCTCGCAGTACGCCGAGATCGGCTGCAAATTCGTCGTTGTTCCTTATCTGATGCCCGAGCATCGTCCCGACAGCGATCAGTTCCCGACCGTCGTCGAGAACATCGGTAAGATCGGTCAGGTCGCTAAGTCGCTCGGACTTCAGCTTCTTTATCACAACCACGATTTCGAGTTCATGAAGCTCGACGGCAAGTATGCCCTTGAGGTTCTGTACGATACGATCCCCGCAGACCTGCTCCAGACCGAGCTGGATACCTGCTGGGTCAACGTCGGCGGTGAAGAGCCCGCCGCATACGTCCGTAAGTATACGGATCGCGCTCCCGTCGTTCACCTCAAGGATTTCCACGGCGAAAAGTCGGAGGATATGTACGAGCTGATCGGCATTGAGAAGAAGGCACCCGCCCGCCCCGGTAACTTCGAGTTCCGTCCCGTGGGCAGCGGTCTGCAAGATTTCCCCGCCATTCTGGCTGCTGCCGAGGATGCACACGCCGAGTGGGTCGTCGTAGAGCAGGATAATCCCTCGATGGGCCTGACTCCCATGGAGTGCATCCAAAAGAGCAGAGAATACCTGAAAACCATCGGCTATTAAGATCATTGGCGATTGCTGAATGCTTCAAGCAAGGCTTTGAACAAAACACAGAAACGGAAACTTTGATTTTTTGGAGGTGAAAAATTATGGCACAGACCAGCTTGGATGCTTTCAAGGAAGTCCAAGAAGAAAAAAAGGCCATAGACACCAATCGCAAGCTGCGCGTCGGTATCATCGGATGCGGCGGTATCGCAGGCTCGCACATGGAAGTCTACAAGCAGATGAAGGACGTCGAGATCGTTGCGGGCGTGGATCTGGTTCCCGGTAAGGCCGCCGAGTTCTTTGCAAGATACGGCATTGAGGGCGTCAAGACCGATTACGCAACGCACACGGAAATGCTGAACGACGATAGCCTGCAGCTTGACGTCGTTTCGGTCTGTACATACAACTGCCAGCACGCAGAGCCGACCATTCAGGCCATGAGAAAGGGTATCCACGTCCTTTTGGAAAAGCCCTTTACGGTCACGCTGGACGAGGCTGTTGAGGTCATGAAGGTTGAAAAGGAAACGGGGGCTATTCTGTCCATCGGCTTCCAGCCTCGCTTTGATCCCAACATGCAGCAGGTCAAAAAGATCGTGGAATCGGGCGTTCTTGGTAAGGTCTACTACATTCAGACGGGCGGCGGCCCCCGCCGCGGTATTCCCGCACGTACGGGAAAAACCTCGTTCATTCTCAAGGATACCGCAGGTCTTGGCGCACTGGCTGACATCGGCTGCTACTCGCTGGATATGGTGCTCAATGCGCTGGGCCATCCGAAGCCTTTGACCGTTACGGGCTACAAGTCCGACTTCTTCGGTAAGGATCCCAACTACGTGGGCTATGGTGATAACCATGATTTTGCCGAAATGTTCGGCGTCGATGATTTTGCCGCTGCGTTTATCCGTCTGGAGGGCGGTATTATTCTCGACTTCCGTATTTCGTGGGCAATGAATCTGGATACCTCGGGTGATACCATCATCATGGGTACCAAGGGCTCGCTGAGAATCCCCTCCACCGACTGCTGGAACGGCTCCGTCGGCGGCGATATGACCATTTATCATGAGGTCGCCGGCGTTCAGACGCAGACCATCATTCCCAAGCTTCCCGAGGGCGGCTCCAAGAACTTCTACAACAAGGTCCGCTCCTTCCTCGATGCCGCCAAGGAGGGCGGCAAGGCTCCCGTTCCCACCTCGCAGATCATCTACAACCAGGCTATTCTGGACGGTATCGCAAGATCGGCCGACCTGGGTCGCGAGGTCGAGATCGAGATCCCCGAGATCTGAGCCCGTGCGGCGCATATCTCAATGTCAGGTTATTGAGCACTCAGCAAAGAGTGCTTGATGCTTCAAACGAAAGTTTGAATAATAAAACAAACACAGAAAATTTAATTTTTGGAGGTAAAAAATTATGGCACAGACCAGTTTGGACGCTTTCAAGGACGTCCAGGACGAAAAGAAGGTCGTTGACGCGAGCCGCAAGCTGCGCGTCGGTATCATCGGATGCGGTTGGATCGCAGGCGCACACATGGACGTCTACAAGCAGATGAAGGACGTCGAGATCGTTGCAGGTGCTGACCTGATCCCCGGTAAGGCTGCTGAGTTCTTTGCAAAGCACGGTATTGAGGGTGCTAAGACCGACTACGCTTCTCACAAGGAAATGCTGGACGACGAGAGCCTGAAGCTCGATGCCGTTTCGGTTTGTACTTACAACCGTCAGCACGCAGAGCCCACCATCTACGCCA
Source organism: Eubacteriales bacterium (assembly GCA_045543375.1). GTDB lineage: Bacteria > Bacillota > Clostridia > Oscillospirales > CAG-272 > SIG644. The sequence goes on from JAZQMI010000080.1 coordinate 8,441, forward strand.
TGAAGAAGGGCGTTCACGTCCTGCTTGAGAAGCCCTTTACGGTTACCCTTGAGGAGGCCCTTGAGGTCATGAAGGTCGAGAAGGAAACGGGTGCTATTTTGTCCATCGGCTTCCAGCCTCGTTTTGACCCCAACATGAAGCGCGTGAAGGACATCGTCGAGTCGGGCGTTCTTGGTAAGATCTACTACATCCAGACCGGTGGCGGTCGTCGCCGCGGTATCCCCACTCCCTTCGGTACCACCTTCATCGAGGACAAGACCGCAGGTCTTGGCGCACTGGCTGACATCGGCTGCTACTCGCTGGATATGGTGCTCAACGCTCTGGGCTATCCGAAGCCTCTGACCGTTACGGGATATAAGTCCGACTTCTTCGGTAAGGATCCCAACTGCGTATGCTACCCCGCATCCAAGAGAGCAGAGTATGCAAATCTGTTCGGCGTTGACGACTTTGCCGCTGCATTCGTTCGTCTTGAGGGTGGCATCATTCTCGACTTCCGTATTGCATGGGCAATGAACCTGGATACCTCGGGTGATACCATCATCATGGGTACCAAGGGCTCGCTGAGAATCCCCTCCACCGAGTGCTGGAACGGCTCCGTCGGCGGCGACCTCACCATCTATCACGAGGTTGCAGGCGTTCAGACGCAGACCATCATTCCCAAGCTTCCCGAGGGTGGCTCCAAGAACTTCTACAACAAGGTTCGTTCTTTCCTCGACGCTGTCAAGGAGGGCGGCAAGGCTCCCGTTCCCACCTCGCAGATCATCTACAACCAGGCAATTCTGGACGGTATCGCAAGATCGTCCGACCTGGGCCGCGAGGTCGAGATCAACGTTCCCGAAATCTGATTTCACTTTGGATAAAGGCATCCCGCAGAAGTTTCTGCGGGATGTTTTTTTGGATATGCGGGGAATTTGTGAAATTTTCAAAAATCCCTTGCAAAGAACGAGAAAAAGTGTTATAATAAGAAAAGTGAGCAGCGATCGGGCTGTGAAACGAGGCCATACCAGTTGGGGAAGCAGCGGAGCCCTGTACCTGAAATCCGCTACAGCAGGGATGGATTCCTCTTTTGAGGGCTGATCGTTTGCGGTCTGAGATATATCGCTCGTGTTGAGAGATGGGTCTTGCGCAATCGGCGGCTGTGAACCATGTCAGATGGGGAACCAAGCAGCATTAAGCAGTTTAGTCGGTGTGCCGCGAGGGTGCCTGTCTTGAGCGAGAGGTGTGTGCCTCGCGCAGGCGTGACGTTCGATATGGAGGTGTATGGTCTCGTTTTCAGCCCGAACTGCTCTTTATTTGTATCAAAAACGGAGGTGTGTCCATGCATCAGGCTCTTTATCGTAAATGGCGACCGCAGACCTTTGACGACGTGTGCGGTCAGGAGCATATCACGTCCATTTTGAAATACGAAACCGAGCACGGTGTGTTCAGCCACGCCTATCTGTTTTGCGGTTCGCGCGGTACGGGTAAAACGACCTGCGCCAAGATT
>JAZQMI010000081.1:0-4932 GCA_045543375.1 Eubacteriales bacterium
CGCATGAATCCGAGCTCGGTCAGCTCCCATTCCTTGCCGCACGCCTCGCAGCGAAGCGTCGTTCCCTTGCCCTGCATGCGTCCCTGGACGCCGCAATGCGGGCATTGATACAGCACGCGGTTGAGGTAGTCGGTACGGAAGGGCTCGCGGATGCGGACACCGTTTTGCTGCTGCCAGCGGAAGTGGTCAAACGAAAACTGCTCGCGCAAAATCTCGTTGAGCTGCTCGGGGGTGGTCGCCTTGATCTGCTCGGGCGAGAGGATATATTCCATCTCGGCCGACACCTTGACACGCCGCTTTTGCAAATTGTTATACAGCGGATCGCGGGCAAACGCGCCCTGCGTACGGATCATGACCACGGGCACGCCGAGCAGCTTCAGACACGCACCGAGGCTGTCGGGCAGCGGCGTGGCCGTGCCGTCAAAGCTGTAGCTTGCCTCGGGATACATGAGAATGGAGCAGTTGTTTTTGCGAACGGCGTGCACCATCTGGCGCACGAGCTTGAAATCGGGCACAAACTTTTGCGTCGGGATGCAGCCAAGCTGCCTCATCAGCCACCGCTTGCCCACGATGCCGTCCGAGGTGCAGACGATGTTGAACGGGCGGGGATAGAGAACGGTCGAGGCGATTTCAAGGTCGATAAAGCTTGAATGGTTCATCAGAAACAGCGCAGGCTGTCTCTTTTCGAGCTTTTCCATTCCGATCTTTTTACAGCGAAAATGTGTTGCCCACAGGTCGGGCATCGAGGCAACGTACAGCAGCGTACGAAACAGCCAATTCGGTCGTTTGGGCACGCGCCGACTCGGTCGCGGCAGTGCCATGACCTGCTCATAGGATTTTTTGACAGTTTTTATCTTCATAATCAAAATTTCCTTATCCGTAAAGATAGTTTATTTTATCATGTGCGGCGCGGTTTGTCAATATAACAAGTAAATATAAGCGGACGCACGTTAACTTCATATATTTTTATTCACAAAATTTCTACACAATCTTGACAAAAAACGCAAAAAATATGTTATAATAGAAAGGATAAGAATTTCATTTCAATTACCCTTGGCAAAGGAGGCATTTCATGTTCCGAAAATTCCTTAGCAGCGTGCGGGAATTCAAGGTCCCTTCCATTCTTACCGTGCTTTTCATCGTGCTGGAAGCGGTCATTGAGGTATTTATTCCCTTCACTACCGCGCTGCTCATCGCTTACATCCAAAAGCCGACGCAAAATCCGCTCGCGGATATTGCGGCACTGTCCTCGATCCCCGTTCCTACGGGCGAGCTGCCGCACATGGAGGTCATTTTGGGCTTTGGTGCTGCACTGGTCGTCATGGCCATGCTGTCGCTGTGCTGCGGCGGCGCCGCTGCTTACACCTGCGCGCGCGCTTCGTCCGGCTTTGCGAGAAACCTGCGTCAGGACGTGTTTGACCGCATTCAGACCTTCTCGTTTGAGAACATTGACAAGTTCTCGTCCACCTCGTTGGTCACCCGCCTGACGACCGACGTCAACAACGTGCAGATGTCCTACATGATGATCATCCGTCTGGCCGTTCGCGCTCCGCTTATGTTCATCTTCTGTATCGTGATGGCAGCCATCATGGGTGGTTGGTTGGCGATGTCCTTCGTGGTCATCGTTCCCGTGCTCGGTGTGGGCCTTTACCTGATCAGCCGTCGTGCCATGCCTGCCTTCCGCAGCGTGTTCAAAAAATACGATAAGCTCAACGAATCCATTGAGGAAAACGTGCGCGGCATGCGTGTCGTCAAGGGATTTTCGCGTGAGAACTATGAAAAGAAAAAGTTCGCCACAGCATCGGATGACATTTGTAACGACTTTACGCGCGCCGAGCGCATCGTGGCCCTCAACACGCCTCTGATGCAGTTTTGCCTGAACACCAATATGGTGTTCGTCATGCTCATTGGCTCGATGATCGCCATCAACAGCCTTGGCGACACGGTCAACGTCGGTCACATGTCGGCCATGCTGACCTACGGCATGCAGATCTTGATGCAGCTGATGATGCTGTCCATGATCTACGTCATGCTGACCATGTCGAGCGAGTCCATGAAGCGTATCGTCGAGGTGCTTGCCGAGCGCCCCGTGCTGACCAACCCCGAAAACGCGCTGATGCACGTTGAGGACGGCTCGATCGACTTCGAGAATGTCAGCTTCAAGTACTCGGCCAAAGCAGAAAAATTTGCACTGTCCGACATTGATCTCCACATTCGTTCGGGTATGACCGTCGGTATCCTGGGCGGTACGGGATCGAGCAAATCCACACTCGTTCAGCTCATTCCCCGCCTGTACGACACCACCGAAGGCGTCGTCAAGGTTGGCGGTCACGACGTGCGCGAGTACGATCTTGACACGCTGCGCGGTGCCGTTGCCATGGTGCTGCAAAAGAACCTTTTGTTCTCGGGTACCATCAAGGAGAATCTTCGTTGGGGCAACGAGCATGCAAGCGACGAGGACATGATCGAAGCGTGCAAACTCGCGCAGGCACACGATTTCGTAACCTCGTTCGAGGATGGCTATGACACACACATCGAGCAAGGCGGTACCAATGTATCGGGCGGTCAGAAGCAGCGTCTTTGCATTGCCCGCGCATTGCTCAAAAAGCCCAAGATCCTCATTCTTGACGACTCGACCAGCGCGGTGGACACCAAGACGGATGCCATGATCCGCGCCGGCTTCAAATCCTACATTCCCGAAACCACCAAGATCATCATCGCCCAGCGCGTATCCTCGGTGCAGGATGCCGACCTGATCTTAGTCATGGAAAACGGTACCATCGCCGCAATGGGCACGCATGATCAGTTGCTTGACCGTTGCGATATCTATCGCGAGATTTACGACCAGCAGACCGGAGGAGGTGAGGACGATGAGTAAAGCCAATATGCCCACCACAAAGCCGGGTGCATCCATGGGTAAGGGTGGCATGCCGGGCGGCAAGCGCAAGATCGACTTCAAAATGCTCGGTCGCGTAACAAAAATGGTGTTCCAATTCTATCCGCGTCTTTATCCCATTGCCCTTGTCTGCATTCTGTTCTCGGCTATCGTAGCAGCCATTCCCGCCGTCTTCATTCAGCCCATTCTCGACACGGTCGATATCGCCATCAAGGGAGAAATCCCCTGGCAGGTGGCCTCTGCCGAGATCATTCCCAACATTCTCATGTTGGCAGGACTTTATATTCTGTCCATTCTTTCCACCATCGCACAGACCCAGCTCATGGCCTATATCACGCAGGGCTTTCTTTCCAAGATGCGCAAGAAAATGTTTGAAGAGATGCAAAATCTGCCCATCAAGTATTTTGATACGCATAAGCACGGCGATATCATGAGCCATTATACCAACGATATTGACACGCTGCGTCAGCTTGTTTCTCAATCGCTGCCCAGCCTGATCCAATCCTGCACCATCGTGCTGACCGTGCTGTTCATCATGCTCTGGTCGAGCATTTGGATGACGCTGGTGGTACTGCTCGGTGTCAGCGTTATGATCGTCGTTTCGGGCAAGATCGGCGGCGGTTCGGCGCACAACTTCATCAAGCTGCAGACCAACGTCGGTAAGATCGAAGGCTTCATTCAGGAAATGATGAATGGTCAGAAGGTCGTCAAGGTGTTCTCGCACGAGCAAAAGGTCAAGGAGGAGTTCGCCGACATCAACGAGGAACTGTTCCAGACCAGCTATCGCGCCAACGCCTTTGCTAACATGCTCGGCCCCATCATCATGAACATCGGTAACATTCTTTACGTTATCGTGGCAACGGTGGGCGGTCTGTTCATTCTGTCCAGCTTTCCCAACCTCGGTATCGGCTCGCTGGTCAATCACCTGCGCACGGGCGAGGCCATCGGCGTGCTGACCATCGGCGTTGCCGTATCCTTCCTCAATATGACCAAGCAGTTCACGGGTAATGTCAACACCTTCTCGCAGCAGATCAACTCGATCGTCATGGCTCTGGCAGGCGCCAAGCGTGTGTTCGGTCTGATGGATGAGGCTCCCGAGGTCGATGACGGTTACGTTACGCTGGTCAACGCCAAGACGCTGCCCGACGGCTCGCTGACCGAGGCCGAGGGACATACGGGTCTTTGGGCGTGGAAGCACCCCCACGGCGACGGCACGGTCACCTATCAAAAGTTGGAGGGTGACGTACAACTGCTGAACGTGGACTTCGGCTACGAGGAGGGCAAGCAGGTGCTGCACGACGTCAGCGTGTATGCCGAGCCCGGTCAGAAGGTCGCCTTCGTCGGCGCAACGGGCGCAGGCAAAACGACCATTACCAACCTCATCAACCGCTTTTACGACATTGCCGACGGCAAGATCCGCTACGACGGCATCAACATCAACAAGATCAAAAAGTCCGACCTGCGCCGCTCCTTGGGCATCGTGTTGCAGGAAACCAATCTGTTCACGGGCACGGTCATGGACAACATCCGCTACGGTTATCTTGAGGCTTCGGACGACGATTGCCGCCGTGCGGCCGCTCTGGTCGGTGCGGACGACTTCATCACCAGATTGCCCCAAGGATATAACACCATGCTGACGGGCAACGGTGCCAACCTCTCGCAGGGTCAGCGCCAACTCATTGCCATTGCCCGCGCGGCCGTGGCAGACCCGCCCGTTATGATCCTTGACGAGGCAACCTCGTCCATCGACACGCGCACCGAGGCCATCGTTCAGCGCGGCATGGACGCGCTCATGAAGGGACGCACCGTATTCGTCATTGCGCACCGCCTTTCCACCGTCCGCAATTCGGACGTCATCATGGTGCTTGAAAAGGGCGTCATCATCGAGCGAGGCGACCATGAAAAGCTGATCGCCGAAAAGGGCAAATACTATCAGCTTTACACGGGCGCATTTGAGCTCGAATAAAAAGCAGTAAAAAATCTCACAAGCTTTTGCTTGTGGGATTTTTTATTTTTTTGTTGTCGGTCTCTTCTTT
>JAZQMI010000082.1:0-6597 GCA_045543375.1 Eubacteriales bacterium
CTCTTGCACGCAGTGCAAGAGCGGTTTTTGCAGATTGTATGAAATCAGTTGTTGATGAACTTTTCTTCGTCTGCCCAGCTATACAGCTTGCGGATATCCTCACCGACGACCTCGGCGGGGTGCTCGGCAGCCAGCTTGCGCATGGCGTTGAAGTGGACCTGTGCACCTGCATCGGACATATCAAGCAGGAAGTCCTTGGCAAAGGTACCGTCCTGAATGTCGGCCAGGATCTTCTTCATGGCCTTCTTGGTGTCCTCGGTGATGATCTTGGGACCCGTGATGTAGTCGCCGTACTCGGCCGTGTTGGAGATGGAGTAGCGCATGCCCGAGAAGCCGCTCTGGTAGATCAGGTCGACGATCAGCTTCATCTCGTGGATGCACTCGAAGTAAGCGTTTCTGGGGTCGTAACCGGCCTCGACCAGCGTTTCAAAGCCTGCCTGCATCAGAGCGCAGACACCGCCGCAAAGGACGGCCTGCTCACCGAACAGGTCGGTTTCGGTTTCGGTGCGGAAGTGGGATACCAGCACTCCTGCGCGAGCGCCGCCGATACCGAGTGCATAGGCAAGACCAAGATCCCAAGCCGTGCCGGTAGCGTCCTGCTCAACGGCAATCAGGCAGGGAACACCCTTGCCGGCCAGATACTCGGAGCGGACCGTGTGACCGGGGCCCTTGGGAGCGATCATGATCACGTTGACGTTCTTGGGCGGCTTGATGCAGCCGAAGTGAATGTTGAAGCCGTGTGCGAAGGCCAGCGTCTTACCCTCGGTGAGGTTGGGCTCGATGGACTCCTTGTACAGTTTAGCCTGCTTTTCGTCGTTGATGAGGATCATGATGATATCAGCGACCTTAGCAGCCTCTGCAGCGGTCATGACCTTCAAACCCTGTGCCTCGGCCTTTGCCCAGCTCTTGGAGCCCTCGTACAGACCGACGACGACGTTAACGCCGCTGTCCTTGAGGTTGAGTGCGTGAGCGTGACCCTGCGAGCCGTAGCCGATGATGGCAACGGTCTTGCCGTTCAGTTTCTGAAGATCGCAATCCTGCTGATAAAAAATTCTTGCCATGATAGGTGTACCTCTTTTCTTAATATGTAAAGTATTATAGCAACCATGGGGGATTTTGTCAAGGGCTTTGGCGATTTTTTGCGCCTGAAATCGGGTAAAATTGGGGTATGACCTGAAAAATTGTCAAACGTATTGCAAAGCATCGAAAATTGTGGTAAAATATAACTGCTTTTGACCGCTGACAAATTTTTTGAAAGAGCGGTCACCTTTTGAGCAAAAATTCGTATTAGTAGTAGAGGAGGAGAACGATGACAGACCGCGGATCGCAAAAAAACGGCGTCCCGTCGCTGCCCATGGCAGTCACCGACGAGGTCGTGCGCCATTATTCTCCCATGATCTATCGCATCGCGCTGACCAAGACGAAATCGTCGCACGATGCGGACGACATTTTCCAAGAAGTATTTCTCAAGCTGGTCATGAACGAAAAGCCGTTCGAGAGCGAGGAGCACCGCAAAGCGTGGCTGATTCGCGTGACGGTCAACTGCTGCAACTCTCATTTCGTTGCTCCGTGGCGTAAGAACGTGGAAACCATGGAGGACGTGATGCTGGAGCAGATGCCCGACGAGGGCGAGGCGTTCTGGCAGGAGAGCGACAGCCCCGACGTATACGCCCAGGTCATGAAGCTACCCGAGCAGATGCGCGAAGTAGTGCTGCTGTTTTACTACGAGGATATGTCTATCCGCGAGATCGCCGACGTTGTGGGAACGAGCGAGGTCAACGTCAAAAAAAGGTTGTCCCGCGCCCGCGAAAAACTGCGTCTGGAGCTTGGCGGCGAGTAGATCGTAAGTGTCTGAAGGAAGGAATTTTTGCATGAAAGAACACGAATTAAAGCAATGCTTTGACCGCATTCGCCCACGCGAGGAGCTGGTCACGGCAACGCTGGAGCGCGTCCACGCGCTTCAAAATAAACAGATGCGGGAGCGTGAGCGCCGCGTATCGTTTGATTGGGGCTTTGCAACCCGTCTGGCAAGCGCCGCGTGCGCATTCTTGCTGGTGCTTGGCGTCGGTATCGGCATCGGCAGAACGAACGGGCTTCCCCATGCGGCGGACTATCGCGAGGCAGACGTGCCTGCCCCCCTGGATATCGAGCCCGAGCAGCCTCACAGCACCGTATCTCCCGATGCGCCGCACGACGTGGCAAGCATGAGTGCGCGAGCTGCCGAGCTGGCGGACACTTGGGCGGTGCTTGATGCAGCGATCGATATGGCGGCCGGTGACGGCAGTATCATTTTGTGCGTGTCCGAGGTTTGCAATAGCTCGCTCGATGGTATCGTCATCGACAGCACGGCGGACGGTCGTCCCACGCTGCTGGCACATTTTGACGCGAGCAACGAGCAGATGCAATCGATCTTTGATGCCGTCGGCGCCAGAGTGCTTGTCGGCGTGCACGCCGAGCTGCGCGAGGGTTCGCCCATCTGGATCGTTCACGAGTTCCATCCCGTGAGTGCCGAATAACTTGCTGACAACGTTCCTTCGGGGAGCGTGACAATTATGCTTATGGGGCGGTGCCGTGGAAAAGCGCCGCCCACTCTTTGTGAACAAATGGCGCGAGGGGAAAACTTTTTGAAAAAAGTTTCCCCCCCGCGCTCCCTTTTCAAAAACTTCATATAAAGGAATAGGGAAGAGCGCACTTTGTGTGTTCTTCGTGAACTCGCAGTTTTATCTTAGTGAAAGCCAGAGGGGAAGAATGCGCTTTGCGCATTCTTCGTGAACTCGCAAAATTTTTTGAAAAAATTTTGCGAGTTCGGTCACCTTTTGCAGGTCTGTCTGTATTATGAGTGTAAGGGTCATGTGAGTGACACCAAAAACATACGAAAGAGAGAAAAAACAATGAAAAAGATTCTTGCAATCCTTCTTGCAGCCATGATGCTGCTGTCCGTTGTTGCTTGTGGCAACAACAACACGCCCGACGAGCCCAACACGCCCGATGACGGTGGCAATGAGCCCGCAAATCCCGATACCCCCGCAAATCCCGAGGACAACACCGATCCCGAGACGCCTGTTGATCCCGAGCAGCCTGAGGATCCCTCCGAGCCCCAAGGCCCTGCGTTCGATTACGTTGTCGGTACGCCCGACGGTAACGGCAACCTGATTCCCGCCGTTGCTGAGAAAACGACGGGTTGGGTCATGTGGAACACCTTTGTTGAGAATTGCAACGGTCTGATGACCGCCGACGTTCTGGCTGAAATTCTGGCTATGCAACCCTATATTCCGTTCTCGCCCATGGCCATGCCCGTGATGCCCGATCCCGAGGCCTCCCTCTTTGGCTTTGATAACTATCAGTTCAGTAACTTTGAGATGGCCGGTATGTTCATGCCCATGATGAGCTCGATTCCTTTCCTTGGCTACGTCTTTGATCTGGCTGAGGGCGCTGACGTTCAGGCGTTTGTCAATCAGCTTGCAGAGAATTGCAATCCCAGATGGATGCAGTGCGTGGACGCTGACCAGATCGTTGTCGGTGCAATCGGCAATCAGGTCTTCTTCCTGATGAGCCTGAAGGATGCCATCACCTCCGCAGAGGTTGAGGCGGAGGTGATCGCTCCCGAGGTTGCCGAGGGTTCGAATGCCGAGGCAATCTGGAATGCTTTTGAGGCATTTATGACCGAGAATCCCACCGCGTTTGCCGCAGATGCTGCCAACGCTCTTGCCGAGTCCGTATTTGCCGGCACGGTGACCGAGGCTGACTGGTCCATCGATCACGATATTTTCAAGTACGGCTTGGATGGCTATAATAACGCCGCTTACATCGAGTCCGAGGGCAAGACCGTTTACGTGATCCAGCTTGACAGAGGTCTGGAGATTGAGAACTGGACGGGCTACGTCTTCGACGGTATTGAGGCTCCCTTCGGTGCTTACGACATGACCATTCTTCTGATGGTCAACGTTGACTGATTTTTGCATCGTTATTCTTCCATTTATATTAGCGTCACATAGCACCCCCAGAACCATGGCGGCGCGGTCGATTCCGGTCGCGTCGCCTTTCCCATTCCTACAAACGACAAGGAGGATCATGCCTTGCTTTTTTCAAGCATCCCATTCCTTTATTATTTCCTTGCAGCCGTTCTGCTGATCTATTTCATCGTCCCGTTCAAGGTCAAGAACCTTGTGCTGCTGCTCGCCAGTTTGTTCTTCTATTTCTACGGCGAGCCCATCTATATGCTGCTCATGCTGGCGACCATTCTGTCCAGCTATATCCACGGATTGCTTATTGACCGCTTCCGCGGCACCAAATGGGCCAAGGTCTTTCTTTGGTCGTCGGTCATTACGAGCATCGGCGTGCTCGGATTTTTCAAATATTCCGATTTCTTTATTACCAATATCAACGCGCTGTTCCACGGCGACATTAAGCTGCTCGGACTTGCGCTTCCCATCGGTATCAGCTTTTACACCTTCCAGACGCTCAGCTACACCATTGACGTGTACCGCGGAGATGCCAAGGTGCAAAAGAATATTTTGAATCTTGCCACCTACGTATCTCTGTTCCCCCAGCTGATCGCAGGCCCTATCGTCCGTTACACGACGGTCGAGGAGGATCTGGCCGAGCGTACGCACTCGTTTGAAAAGTTCGGTACGGGCGTTACCCGCTTCATCATCGGTCTGGGTAAAAAGGTGCTTATCGCCGATACGCTGGGTGCTCTGGCAAAGTCGTTTCTTGCGTCGGACGACAAGTCGGTCGTCTTTTACTGGGTGTACGCTGTGGCTATTTCGCTTCAGCTTTACTTCGACTTCTCGGGTTACAGCGACATGGCGATCGGTATGGGACGCATGTTCGGCTTCCGCTTCCTTGAGAACTTCAACTATCCTTTCATTTCCAAGAGCATTGCCGAGTTCTGGAGAAGATGGCACATGTCGTTGGGAACGTGGTTCCGCGACTATGTCTACATCCCCATGGGCGGCAACCGCGTGAAAATGGGTCAGTGGTTCATCAACATTCTGACCGTTTGGTTCCTGACCGGCTTCTGGCACGGTGCCGACTGGACGTTCATCGTCTGGGGCTTGTATTTTGCGGCTTTCCTTCTGATGGAAAAGTTCTTCCTGAATAAATTCTTTTCAAAGCTTCCGCAAGTGTTCTCGCACATCTACGTCGTGATCGTCATTCTTATCAGCTTTGTTATTTTCAGCGGTAACGGTATGTCGGGTGCGATTGCTGACGTGGGCGCTATGTTCGGCTTTGGCAACCTGCCATTGTGGTCCTCCGAAACGGGCTACTACCTTTCGGGCTATGCTGTCGTATTCGCCTGCGCACTGTTTGGCGCAACGCCCGTGCTCAAGAATACGGTGCTTAAGCTCAAAGAGAAAAAGATCGCCAATATGGTCATCAACGTGCTCGAGCCTATCTTCGTGGTGGTCGTGCTGTTGCTTGTGACCGCCTATTTCGTGGACGGCTCGTTTAGCGCCTTCCTGTATTTCCGCTTCTGATCGGGGAAAGGAGAACTGATATGAATAACAAAGTGAAAAATATCGTCACGACGATCGTTTTCTCGGCGTTTATTGCCGTGTTCGTCGTCATGTGCATCGTGCAGGCTCTCAACCCCGTGGCGTATTCCGACGTAGAAAAGCGTCCCTTGGCGCAGTTCCCCGAGGTCAACTGGGAGAGCATCGTGAACAAGGAGGCCATCAACGGCTTTGACAAGTTTGCCGTTGAGCAGTTCCCGCTGCGCGAGTTCTTCCGCAGCATCAAAGCACATTTTGCTCTTGATGTCCTCAATTTGAAGGAGAACAATGGCTATGCCGTGGAGGAGGGATCGATCACCCAGATCACGACCTCCTACAATCAGGATATTCTCGACTATCAGATCGGTCGTGTGGAGTATCTTTACGACACCTATCTCAAAAATAATGGCGGCAATCATTACGTTGCGCTTATTCCCGATAAGAACTACTATTTCGGTGAGCAGTACGGCTATCCCACGGCGGACTACAAGGCGCTGGTGGAACAGATCAAGAACACGCTGCCCGAGATGGAGTATATCGATCTGTTTGGTTCGCTCGAGCTGGATGACTACTACAAGACCGACTGGCACTGGGATCAGAGCAAGCTGGACGGCGTCATGGCAACGCTTGGTGAGGCCATGGGCTTTGGCGACCGTATTTCGGGTAACTACACCGAAAACGTGTACGAGGGCTTCCTTGGCGGTTACCACGACATGAGCGCGCTTTACCCCTCAGCAGAGCAGCTCGTCTATCTGACCAACGACGTGCTTGACGGTTGCAAGGTATACGACTATGAGAACGGTAAGACCTACGGTCTTTACAACCACGAGCTGTATACGAGCAAAACGCCCTACGATTTCTTCCTGTCGGGCACGCGTGCGCTGTTGCGCATCGACAATCCCAACGCCACGACCAAGGATCGTCTGATCGTCGTTCGTGATTCCTACGGCGCAAGCCTGCTGCCTTTGATGGCAGAGGGCTATGCGAGCATCTTCGTCGTGGATCTTCGCTACGTCCATCCCGACGTTGTCACGCGTATGATCGGTCAGGTCAAAGGTGAAGTCGGAGGCCAAGCGGTCTTAGGAAGACAACATCATTTTTC